>NZ_LARE01000122.1:0-2813 GCF_000980245.1 Odoribacter sp. N15.MGS-14 | reverse complement strand
GGGCTCCACCACTAAAATATCGGCGTTATTACAGCTCTGCAATACTTTTGTCGTAATATATTTCGCTGGAGATTCACGAAGATCATCGATATTGGGTTTGAAGGCAAGTCCCATCATTGCGACAATCGGTTGACAATGATGAACCAATTCAAACTTCAACATCTCGTTTTGTACTTTTTCTGCACACCAAAACGATTTATAGTTATTAATCTCACGAGCTTTAGATATAATCTGGGATTCCATCGGAAAATCCGCCGTAATAAAATAAGGATCGACAGCTATGCAATGGCCCCCCACTCCACATCCCGGCTGTAGAATGTTGACACGCGGATGTTTATTCGCCAACTCAATTAATTCCCATACGTTAATCCCAGCTTTGTCACAAATCAATGACAATTCATTTGCAAAAGCAATTTGTACATCCCGGGAAGAATTCTCCGTTAATTTACACATTTCGGCCGTACGACTATTTGTTCGATGCAATTTTCCCTGTACAAATTGACTGTAGAATGCAATTGCCTTTTCAGTAGATTCAGGATTTATACCACCAATTACCCGATCATTATGCACCAGTTCATATATTACATTTCCAGGCAAAACACGCTCCGGACAGTAAGCAATATAAATATTCCCTTCCAATTCAGGACGCTCATCAAAAATAAGTTTTGTCATCATTTCCGTCGTTCCTATCGGAGAAGTCGACTCTATAACAAATAAATCTCCCACTTTCAAAAAAGGGATAACAACACGAGTAGCAGCCTCGACATAGGATATATCCGGTTCATGATTCCCTTTAAAAGGAGTAGGCACAACCATAAAGTAAGCCTCGCTGACCTCCGGTTTCACAGCAGCTTTCATCTGGCCGGAAGAGATCACTTCCTCCAGATAAGCTTCCAAGCCAGGCTCTACGATATGTAATTTCCCTTGATTAGTCATCTCTACAACTTGGGGATTAATGTCTACCCCAATCACTTCTATACCGTGTTTAGCAGCAATTATAGCTGTAGGCAGGCCTATATAACCCAATCCCATAAAGCATGCTTTCATTGTTATCAGATTTTAAACGAGAATTATTAACGACTATTTTAGATGAAGGTACCTCCAAAATGCCAATAAAAAGAGTTCAATTAAATCAGAATTTAATTAAACCAGTTCCCATTACATATAGGATATTAAACAAAACTCCCTGATCCGATAACAGATCAGGGAGTTTTGTTTAATATGAGATAAAAAACGATTGGAATGCAATTTTTACATAGAATATTATGTGATTTGCATAATTCGGATAATATAATTATATTTGTATAAAAATGGAGTTATGAGGAAAATAGTGAACCCTTTTATTGTGACGGGGAAAATCGATCCGGCCTATTTTTGTGATCGGGAAGAAGAATCGGCCCGTTTGATCCGGTCGTTGGATAACGGGAATAATTTGGTGATTATTTCCCCGAGAAGGATGGGAAAGACGGGATTAATTCAGTTTTGTTATGAAAAACCGGAATGGAAAAAAACGTATTACACTTTTTTCATCGACATCTTACATACTTCCAGTCTGAGGGAGTTTACCTATACGCTGGGGAAAGAGATTTATGAAACGTTGCTGCCCCGGAGTAAAAGAATGACTCAACTTTTTATGCAGACGCTGAAATCAATTAGCGGGAAATTCGGTTTCGATCCGCTGTCGAATACCCCGACTTTTAGTTTGGAGTTAGGGGATATCGACCGACCCGAATATACGTTAGATGAAATTTTCGTTTATCTTGCCAAAGCCGATAAACCCTGTATTATTGCCATCGACGAATTTCAGCAGATCGCTAAATATCCGGAAAAGAATATCGAGGCTTTGTTGCGGACACATATTCAAAAAATAAATAATTGCCATTTCATTTTTGCAGGAAGTGAACGGCATATGATGCAAAATATGTTCGTATCTGCTTCACGTCCATTTTACCATAGTGCAGATATGCTCGAACTAAGTGCTATCCCCGACGAGAAATATATTCCCTTCATTGTCGGTAATTTCAATAAATTCGGAAAATCTATTTCCGAGGACACGGCCAAACGGGTATACGCCTTGTTTCAGGGGCATACTTATTATATTCAAAAAACTTTTAATGAAGGTTTTGCAGATACTGAAAACAATAAGGAGTGTACGATTAGTATTCTTCAACAAAGTATCGATAGGCTACTAAGTGACAACGACACCATATTCCGGGAAATCCTTTCCAATATACCGGAACGTCAGAAAGAAGTGTTGTACGCCATTGCAAAAGATGGAGAAGCCCGTCAAGTCACTTCTTCTGCTTTTATTAAACGTCATCGGCTGGCTTCGGCCAGTGCTGTACAATCGGCTATAAAGAAGTTGCTGGATAAAGATTTTATCACAGAAATCAATAAGACGTATTCTCTCACAGACCGTCTTTTTGCTTTGTGGATAAAAACGGTTTACGGAACCGGTTTCCGGTTATAAACAAAACTTCCCTGATCTTTTGAAATCAGGGAAGTTGGAAGTGAATTAGGGGCACCTCTATCGGTTAGCAGAATTACAAAAGTGACAAAGGTTACAGAAGTCAGACTGAACCACTGTAACCTTTGTCACTTTTGAAACCGTAATAATTCTTTTAATCAATCGGTTTCAATTTCTAAATTTCTGAATTTGTTATTTTATTATCCCTTGACGCAGTTTCTTGTTCGATTTTTTGAATGAAATCAGATTTCACTTCCTGCAAATTTTTTCCTCCATAGGTCAGGGATTTTTCACCGACCCGCACAATACCGAAAATCATCTTTTCTTCCTCGTCATACTCCTCATA
>NZ_LARE01000014.1:0-56002 GCF_000980245.1 Odoribacter sp. N15.MGS-14 | reverse complement strand
AACAGTTATAATCCCCGTCTTCGTTAATTCAACATCATAATCATAACCTTTTTCTAAAGCGGTTATACAAAGGTTTTCCAAAGCGCATCCCAAGCTGATAAACAATTCTCGGTTATCAAAATCAACAACAGGCAACGCCCTGTCAAAATTAGGATGTATTTCGATGCTATTTTCGTTGATCCTGAAAAGCCACGGTTGGGTGTTATGCCCTGACGGTGCTTTAATGGCATACTCTACCATAAACAGGAAATCGGGATTTTGAGCATGTATATTTATATTTCCTAAAACCATGATTACTAAACTTATTATATTTTTTATATATCATATCCATTTATCAACAATCAAATTAATTCCTTTTTCTAACTGTTCCCAACTATCATCGGTCTTAAAATCGTAACCATTATAAACTTTTCCGACATCCCCGAACATTGCTAAATAGGTAATAGAACTACTAATCATTGTTGCCAAAAATTGAATTTGAGAAAAAGGAACACCGGAAATACGACTAATAAATTCAATCAATTTAATCCCGTTTTCCTCTCGCTTCCGCCTTATTTGTTCTACTATCGGATTATTGACAGACAATTCCCAACGGTATAGGCGTATCAGCATTTTATCCTCCCTTAACTGCCGAATTTGTTCCCGGAACATATCTTTAACAAATGCGTTTAGTTCATTCTTCCCGGGAATCTCTGTCGGAATATTTACCCAATAATCTCGCTGTATGATATATTGGGCTATCAAATCTTCCAATGATCCGAAATAGCGGTATATCAACATCTTTGATACTCCGGCCCTTTGTGCTACGGCATTTACCCCTAAAGACTCAAGTCCGCTTTCCTCTATGATTTCACCGACTGCCGTAAGCAAACGCTTTTCTGTAGTTTCCCTGTCTTTTTCTATTTTCATTTTCTTACTGTTTTTATATATGTTACCATTCAGTCACAAATATATGTTACTCCATAGTAACATACAAGTGGTTT
Organism: Odoribacter sp. N15.MGS-14; assembly: GCF_000980245.1. Lineage (NCBI taxonomy): Bacteria > Pseudomonadati > Bacteroidota > Bacteroidia > Bacteroidales > Odoribacteraceae > Odoribacter > Odoribacter sp. N15.MGS-14. The sequence goes on along the minus strand of NZ_LARE01000014.1, from coordinate 55,019 downwards.
TCAATTTTTTTATCGAAGAAATATTAATTGGACTAAAACACGGCAGCGGTTAGGCTTAATTTCTGAAACTTTTGCAACCATTGCAACTATTAACCGGAAAAGTAGCTCGCATCAACTTTTCTACTTCAGAATCGTTACATGATAAGAAAATTCAATTTCAAATTGAAAGTAAATCAAATTGAATTCAAAAACATTATTATTCAATCTGTTAAACTTTATTGCAAAGTTAACTGGGAACAAGAATTGTTTTATTTTTACAGTCAAAAATAGATCTGATATGCACCATTCAAACCATAGAATCGGTTTTAAATCCAAATTCGGGGCTATAGCAGCTTTAGCAGGTTCGGCAGTCGGTTTAGGAAATATCTGGAAATTTCCCTATGTGGCAGGTACAAACGGCGGAGGAGCTTTTTTACTCGTCTATATATTCTTTACCATAGCCATAGGCTTACCGGTGATGTTGGCCGAATTTTCTTTAGGACGTCGTTCCCAACAAAATGCACTCGGTACTTTCCGCGTATTGGCACCGGGCACGAAGTGGTTTTTGTTCGGTCTCCTCTCGATTATTGCAGCCACTCTGATCCTTTCATTTTATGGAACGGTTTCCGGCTGGACGCTCGAATATGTGTGGTTGTCGATAAGTAACTCCTTTCACGGGCAAAGTGCAGAAGATATAAATTCCATTTTCACCAATTTCATTTCCCATCCTTACAAAGCACTCCTTTGGCATATCGGTTTTATGTTCCTTACCGGAGCGATTATCATGGGAGGGGTGCAAAAAGGGATAGAAAGGTATTCCAAACTGATGATGCCCCTACTGTTTATCATCATTATTGCGTTGAGTATTAATTCTATGACTTTAAGCGGTTCGGCAGAAGGCTTGAGATTCTTATTCTTTCCCAAACTGTCCGAGCTCACCGCCGATAGTATTTTATCCGCTTTAGGTCAGGCTTTTTTCTCACTTTCTGTGGGGATGGGTATTCTGCTGACTTATGCTTCTTATATTCCTAAAAACGACAATCTGACCGGTATCTCCCTGAAAGTAATTATCACCGATACCTTGGTTGCCATTTTAGCGGGTATCGCTATTCTGCCGGCCGTATTTTCTTTTCATATCGATCCACAAGCCGGTCCGGGATTGGTTTTCCTGACTCTCCCCAAAGTATTTCAGGGACTGCCTGCAGGTGAAATTTGGGCGATCCTTTTTTTCATCCTGCTCACTTTCGCCGCCCTGACTTCCGCCATATCTTTACTGGAAGTGCCGGTAGCCTATCTTGTTGAAGAAAAGAAACTGAAACGCCCCTGGGCTACGGTAATCGCCACGCTGGTCATCACTTGTATCGGTAGTTTCAATACTCTCTCATTCGGACCCCTCCGCCATGTACAAATTTTCGGAATGAGCCTTTTCGATGCCTGTGATTATCTGTGTTCGAATATATTACTTCCTTTGGGAGGTATTCTGATTTGTATCTTTGCCGGATGGTACCTGGATAAAAGCATCCTCTACAGTGAAATCAGCAACAACGGCAGTTTGAAAACCCGCTTCTTCCGGCTCTATACTTTTATTCTCAAATATATAGCCCCTATCTGTATATTCCTGATCCTCCTGAACGTACTGGGAATCATTTAAAAAGTAAAAGGCTATAAGCTAAAAGCTATAGGCAGTTCGAAATATATGCTTATAGCCTTTAGCCTTTTACCTTTTCAACTCTTCCCGCAGAAATTTACCGGTCTCCGATTTTTTGCATTCAGCTACCTCTTCGGGTGTACCTGTAGCCACGATCTTTCCTCCTTCTTTCCCCCCTCCAGGTCCCATGTCGATCAGATAATCGGCCACTTTAATAACATCGAGGTTATGCTCGATAACGATGACAGAATTTCCTTTATTCACCAGTTTCTGTATAACCTCCAACAGTATATTGATATCCTCGAAATGCAATCCCGTTGTCGGTTCGTCGAGAATATAAAGTGTCTTACCGGTATCTTTCTTTGCCAGTTCAGCCGCCAACTTGATTCGTTGTGATTCTCCACCGCTCAAAGTCGTACATTGCTGGCCCAGTTTCACATAGCCTAATCCCACATCCTGAAGCACCTTCAGCTTTTGTTGCAAGAAAGAGACATTTTCGAAAAACTCGACTGCCTGATTGATCGTCATATTCAGCACATCGCCGATCGATTTTCCGCGATACCTCACTTCCAGGGTCTCTTTATTATATCTCTTTCCATCGCAAGCTTCACAATGCACATACACATCCGGCAGGAAATTCATCTCTATCGTCTTCACTCCGGCTCCCTTACACTCTTCACAACGTCCGCCGGGAATATTGAATGAAAAACGTCCGGCTCCATATCCGCGAATCTGAGCTTCCGGCAACTTCTCGAAAATCTTACGTATATCGGTAAAGATACCGGTATAGGTCGCCGGATTCGAACGGGGGGTACGGCCCAAAGGACTTTGATCCACCACCACTACTTTATCGATATGTTCGATTCCCCCGATAGCTTTATAAGGAAGAGGCGAGGTAATCGCGCGATAGAACTTTTCGGTCAGGATCGGATGCAAAGTCCCGTTGATCAACGACGACTTGCCACTTCCACTGACTCCCGTCACACATACCAACATCCCTAAAGGAATGCTTACATCTACTTTTTTCAGGTTATTCCCCGTACATCCTTTCAAGGTCAGGAATTTTCCGTTTCCTTCCCTTCTTTTTTCGGGTATCTGTATTTTTTTGGTACCATTCAGATATTGAGCTGTCAGACTATCGCTCTTTTTAATATCGTCGATCGTACCGATAGCGGTAACTTCTCCCCCTTTCCTACCGGCTTTTGGGCCCATATCGACAATATAATCCGCACTTTCCATCATCTCCCGGTCATGTTCCACTACGATCACCGAATTTCCATTATCCCTCAATTGTTGCAGGGAATGGATCAGCCGCCGGTTGTCTTTTTGGTGCAAGCCGATACTCGGTTCATCCAGAATATACAACACATTTACCAACTGTGAACCGATTTGAGTAGCCAAACGTATCCGCTGCGATTCCCCGCCGGACAAGGTCATAGATTGACGATTCAAAGACAAGTATTCCAAGCCCACATCCAAAAGGAACTTCAACCGGGTACGGATTTCTTTAAATATCTCTCCGGCAATCTGCCGTTGTTTGTCTTCGAGCTGTGCTTCGGTGGTACATACCCATTCATACAAATCGCTCAGTTCCATAGAAGCCAGTTCAGCAATATTTTTACCGGCAATCCGGAAATTCAAAGCTTCCTGATTCAGGCGCTGCCCGTTACATACGTCACATTTTACAACCGAAATAAACTGTTCGGCCCATTTATTCGCTTTTTTCGAAGTGCTATTCTCCTCCTGCATAGTGACATACTTGATAATACCTTCGAAATTATAAAGCGAATTGGAAGAGACACCCAAAGCTGTATTCTCTAACCGGATTTGTCCGGGATAACCATACAGGATATCCGTCAAAGCCTCTTCCGAAAGCCCCCGGATCGGAGTATGCAATTCATAGCCATGTTTTTTCAACACCGTCTCTATTTGCCAAAAAAGAATGCTATTTTTATATTTTCCCAGCGGTTCGATCCCTCCTTCATAAATCGAAAGCGCATTATTAGGAATGATCTTATCGATATCGGCCGCATTCACATACCCCAACCCTTTACATTTGGGACAAGCTCCGTGAGGGGAATTAAAAGAGAAAGAATGAGGAGCAGGATCCCGGTAAGAAATCCCGGTATCCGGACACATCAGATGCCGGCTATAGTATTTAATATCCCCACGATCCAACGGTTTAACCATCATCACCCCTTTACCGTTTTTCATGGCAGTAGCCACCGAGCTTTTCAGGCGTTTCAAATCGATATGGTCGACAATCATCTTATCGATCACAATCTCGATATCATGGATTTTATACCGATCCACACTCATACCGAGTCCGATTTCACGGATCTCCCCGTCTACCCGTGCCGAAATGAATCCTTTCTTCCGTAAATTTTCGAAAAGCTCTTTGTAATTTCCTTTCCGTCCTTTCACTACCGGTGCTAAAAGCAGAATCTTTTTTCCAGCGAAATCTTTCTGAATCAATTCGATGATCTTCTCATCCGTATATTTCACCATCCGGCTCCCTGTAACATAAGAATAAGCCTCGCCGGCACGTGCGAAAAGCAAACGCAAAAAGTCATAAACTTCGGTCGTCGTACCTACTGTCGAACGGGGATTCTTATTAGTCGTTTTTTGTTCGATAGAAATAACCGGACTCAATCCTGTAATTTTATCGACGTCCGGACGTTCCATCCCTCCCAGAAACTGACGGGCATAGGCCGAAAAAGTCTCCATATACCTACGCTGTCCTTCTGCATATATCGTATCGAAAGCCAGAGACGATTTCCCACTCCCGCTCAATCCGGTAATGACAGTCAGACTATTCCGCGGAATAGTCAAATCTATATTTTTCAGATTATGCTCACGTGCACCGTAAATGACAATCTGTCCCTCTTCTTCCTGAAATTCTTTCATTTTTTCAATCCTTACAAATAACTTGCAAAGTTAAGGAAAAAACAACAAACAGGAAATAAAAGGTTTTAAGTAAAAGGTAAATAAAATAAAAAAAGGGAGACATTTTCGTAGATTCTTTATATCGGAAAATAGTGGGATTAATGAAAAGATGTTATTATATGTGCGTGCGTCTGTGTGGTGTATATGTGCGTGGTGTATTATTCCCGTAGATCACTTTCCAAAATATAAAGAACTTTTCCGAAAATCAGCTTGTTGATAAGCTTCCTCTCCCTCGTGGTGTGTGCTAAATAATCTTAATCTAAATAACAGCTAAAATAAAATCATAAATTCAATCATCATTTACACCCTCTTCTACGGGCAAAACCAACCCGAGGTTACCATTTTTCGATTATTTTTGAAATAAAATATTCACCATTATCATATCATACGAATAATCAACCACTTATTTTTCTCTCTATTGTTCCAGTAAAAGGCAGGTATATTTTTTTCTTTCTATTCCGAGTTCGGTTTTTGTGTCATCAGAACAAGTCATCCTATCGGCAGACGGATACCTGGGTTACCCGGTCGGAACAGTTTTCTATAAGGTATTGATTTCTTAGTTGATTTATAATGTAAAGTTCCGGGAAATCATAATCAGACTCGAAATAAAAACCTATCTTTGTGAGGAAAAACACACGAACGGCATGCAAAGCCTATTGGTTATTCTGATTGTAATTACAGGTATAATTTTACCTACTCAAGTAAAAGGAGAAAGGGAAGATTATATTTTATTAATCAGTTCATACAATAGTAATTCAAGCTGGGCAAAAACGCTCGAGGCCTCATTCCGTCAAGAATTAAAAAAAAACGATTGCCCCTACCCGGTATATAGCGAATATTTAAATACCGATTTGTTTGCTTCACCGGAAATCTGGATTCAAAGTACCCGTTTCATTTTGAACAATCATCGGTTACATCCCCCCAAAATGGTTATCCTCATCGCGGATGCCGCCTGGATGGCCTATCGGTATACACGTCAGGACTCCTGGAAAAATGTAGATGTTCTACTAGTCGGAGTAAAAAAATATAGTTTAGACCTGAGTGAATACCTTCACCCTACCCGATTGTCTGCCCATAACTTTCAGCTTACCCAAGATTTATGCCGATCTTATAATGCCACCGGAATTACCGAAGATATATACATCCCGCAAAACATACAGCTCATGCAGGCTTTACGTCCTGATTTACAAGAAATCGCCGTTATCGGAGATTGCCAGTTTTTCGGGATTTATTCTACCCTTCTGGTAAAAAAATACCTTCAGGAATATCCTTCCGATCTGAAATTCACTTTTCTGGACGGCCGTTTCCTTTCGACCAACACGCTATATGAACGTTTGCAGCATCTTTCGCCGAATACCGGTATATTACTGACTGGCTGGATGCAGGATGCAGAGGGGTACTTATACGATCATGAAAAAGTACACCATAATATTTGCCAATTGGCTCCGACTCCCGTATTCTCTGTCACGGATTGGGGGAATAACAATATCGATTATATCGGAGGATATTATGCTGAAAGTTTCGATTACGGGGTTTTATTGTCGGAGCTGGCCCTCCGGGTTCTCGGCGGAGTACCGGCTAAAGCTATTCCCCTCCAGAGCAATACTCAATCCCTCGGTGTACATATCAATGAAACTCTATTGGAAGCCAATCATTTAAACATCGGCAATTGTAACACCTCCCGGCTCTATTTCTATAATCGGCCTCCGACCTTTTGGACTAAACACCGGACACTCCTGTTGTTGTGCGGTGGTAGCCTGGGGGGTGGTATTCTCATTTATCTGGTCATTTTCACTTCATTACGATTTGTTTTTTATCGGAAAAAATTGGACAAAACACAAAGTGAAATCGATACTTCCATGAATAACCAGGAACATTTATCCGCAGCCTTACGGGTTTTCCTGGAAGCTAAAAATGAAAAGGAGTCCGTGGAAAAAATTCTGCAAAGGATGTTGAAAGAACTGGAAGCAGACCGGGCTTATATTTTCGAGTTCGATATGCAACACAATACCAGCAAGAATACATATGAAATTTGTGCCGATACGGTCCCCCCTCAAATCGAATATCTTCAGCATATTCCCAACGAGGATATTCCGTGGTTGTATAGTCAGATGCAGGAAGATAAGCTATTGATCACCGAAGACCTGCGCGTGACACAAAAAATCAAATTTGAAAAAGAGCGCCACCTCCTGCTGGAGCAAGGAATTATCTCTATGTTCGTCGCCCCCCTTCATGTGAACAACCAATTGTGGGGATATGTCGGGGTCGACTACGTCCGGCAAGTCCGCCCTTGCAGCCAGCAAGATAAAATCTATTTGCAAACCCTGGCCCAAATTTTATGTATAGGCATCGAACATTTCCGCAGTGAAAAACGAAATACCCAATCCAAACGACGGGTAGCGGAACTCGAATCACTTTTCAGTTTTGCTTCGATCCAGGCCCATATCGGAGTAGCTCAATGGAACGTATCTACTCGCCAGGGATTTGCTACCGATCAGTGGTTTATCAATTTAGGAGAAACCACCCGGGATATCACACAAGTGATCGATACTTACCGATATATGCATCCGGAAGACCGGACAGCATTATTACAATTTATTGACGAAGCTGCTCAGGGGCAAGCCCATACTTTCGGCAGACATGTCCGCATCCGCCAGAACAACGAATGGCATTGGTATAAATATCATGCCTCTCTTCGTGATCCTCATGCTTCCGGCGAACAAGTCGAACTGGTCTTTCTGAGTGCAGATATCGATAATCTGAAAAAGATCGAAGCGAATTTGATTCAGGCAAAAGCCAAAGCAGAAGAATCGGATCGGTTGATATCCGCTTTTATTGCCAATATGAGTCACGAAATCAGAACTCCGCTCAATGCCATTGTCGGTTTTTCAAATCTACTGGCCAGCGAAATGGACTTCAGCGAAGAAGATAAGGCCGAGTATACCCGGATTATCTCTGTCAACAACGACCTTTTGCTGCAACTGATCAACGACATTTTGGACATCTCCAAGATTGAAGCCGGTGTGATGGATTTTACGGAAAACACAGTGGAACTGAATCAATTTTTTCAGGAAATCGAATCCGTCTTTCAACTAAAAGCCAAAACCGGTATCGAAATTAAATTCATACCAGAACAGGCTGAAGAGTATGCAATCAAAATCGACCGTATACGCCTCAATCAGGTGATTTCTAATTTCCTGAACAATGCGTTGAAATTCACCCGACAAGGCCACATTTTTTTCGGCTACCGACTCCGGGAAAAAGATATTTACTTTTATGTAGAAGATACCGGAATCGGTATTCCGAAAGATCAACAAGCCAGTGTCTTCCGTCGCTTTGTCAAATTAAACAATTTCATCCAGGGAACAGGATTAGGCCTATCGATCTGTTCTACTATCATCGACAAATTCAACGGAAAAATCGGAGTAGAATCGGAACCGGAGAAAGGATCGACTTTCTGGTTCACGATTCCCAGGGATTAGGCCGGAAAACCACTGTTCCCAGTTAAAACAGTCAACCCCAATTTCTGATCTCCTTGAATTACAACAACTTTTGTAACCGTTGAACGGTACTCTTCGTTTAGAAGCTTTCAGTTTGTAAGTTATTTATGAAATCTTCTGCACCGAACACATAAAGTTTACACACTTTGATAAACTCAAAAACGAACATTTTTACTTGGTTTTCAACGACTTCTATAAGGAGAGCAGGTCAAAGTCGTAATCTTTTGAAAATTATTACTTTAAATTTCGGGAAAAATAATACCTTTACGCCGGAGATAGCTATTCTTTCAACCAATTTAAACGTTCCTTTTTTCAGTGAACTATATATTCCGGGGTACGTTTACATGAAAAAACAAATCTTATGCTTGAAACTTTACAGCAATTAGACCAACAGCTGTTGTTAACACTGAACGGCTTACATTCTCCCTATTGGGATAGTTTTATGTGGCTTTTTACCGGAAGATTTATCTGGATCCCGATGTACGCTACGATCCTCTATATACTCTGTAAAAATTTTAATGTATATGTGACTTTACTCACGGCCGTCGCCATTGCTTTAACCATCACCTATGCCGATCAGCTATGTGCCACCTGGATACGTCCCGCAGTCGAGCGTTTGCGTCCTTCGAATCTCAACAATCCTTTATCCGAATTTGTTCATATCGTAAACGGGAAACGGGGAGGCAGTTATGGGTTCCCTTCCTGTCATGCCTCCAATTCCTTCGGGTTAGCCTTCTTCCTGCTTTTTTTCTTCAGACAACGTTGGTTAAGTATTTTCATTCTATGTTGGGCCGTCCTGAATTGTTATACCCGCATCTATTTAGGTGTACATTACCCGGGCGACTTATTGGCAGGTATGTTCGTCGGGCTGAGTGGTGCGCTGATCTTCTATTATTTACTACGCTATACCCTTCGCCAAAAGAAAATCGCCGGATTATTGAAATACGACGAACACAACCGTTATCTGATCGAACACCCGAAAGAGATCGCCCATACCCGCCTCACGATCTATATAGGATTGATTACCACAGGAATCATAGCGACAATCTCCCCTCTGATCACCCTGCACCCATAAAATGATACAACCGTCCCATCGTCATAATGCCTGGTAGTAGGAAACAAAGGGACGGGGGTAATGTTTCACAAACACATCAGTCTCTCCACAGCAACGACAGGCTACTATCAGACGACGGCGCATAAAGGCTCGCTTCTGATAAAGCAATTTACCCGACTTAATTACGCTCTCTACATACAAACTGAAAATATTCGCCTGAAGAGGCATTTCAATTAAACGGACACCGCTATGTCCCGACTCTATCGCCTTATCCCACTCAGGAATCAATTCAACTGCAGGCAAGGCAGAGGATTTCATCGCTACCCGATCTGTAAAGCGAAAGGGAGCCAGATCGGTGGCAACACCATCCCGAGCCGTCATGATAATTCAATTCATACCGATGGTCAGGATATACACTATTGCCATCGTTACGTAATAAATACTCTATACCCGACATCTTTAAAAAGGAACCGTCCTTCCCGAGGTCCGGCATAAGCGACAGGTTCCCATTTCAAGTTATTGAATACACTCAAATACCCATAGGTAACGGATACCGGTTTGAGGGGTGTCACCGGGACATCTTTCACCCGGGTATAACAGGAAGTCACGTCCCGGTAAATATGTATATAACTGCCTTTCTTTTTTAGCTGTCGATAATATTTTTGAAAAAAATAATATTTCCGACGCAACCAATCTCTAGTTGTTGCATCTTATAAATGAAAACAACAACAAAATATTCCATCATGGACAACAACTAAGTGGTATTAAACGGGAATAACCACATTTTTAATTCACAGTTTTAAGGGTTAGTTAGCGAAGAGCGCATAAGGATATGCGCTCTTTTTTTATGTATCTCCCGGCTTTTACGTTTTTCTTTTTTATTTTTGCAATCGAATACGATTTACTTTAGAAATGGAAAATACCAGAAGAAAACCGGAATGGTTGAAGATCAAATTGCCGATGGGACAGCTTTCTGTCGATGTACTGAACACGATCCGGGGGCATCATCTGAATACGATTTGTACAAGCGGGAGGTGTCCTAACCAGGGAGAGTGCTGGGGGTGCGGAACGGCTACTTTTATGATCGGGGGGAATATATGTACCCGGGCCTGTAAGTTTTGTAATGTGACGACAGGGCATCCTGCTCCTTTGGATCCTCAGGAACCTGAACATGTAGCCCGGTCGATTCGGTTACTCGGTTTGAAGCACGCAGTGATCACTTCGGTCGATCGGGACGATGTGGAGGATTTGGGTGCTTCGCATTGGGTAAAGGTGATCCGGGCTATCCGGAAAGAAAATCCGGATACGACGATGGAGGTATTGATTCCTGATTTCCAGGGACGGACGGATTTGGTACAGCAGGTTATCGATGCCGGACCTGAAGTGATATCGCATAATCTGGAGACAGTGAGACGTTTGTCCGATAGTGTCCGGAGTAGGGCAACTTATGAAGTTTCTTTGAAAGTGATCGGACAAATCGCTGCTAGTCAGTGTGTGGCTAAATCGGGAATTATGCTGGGGTTAGGTGAAACCAGGGAAGAGATTCTCGAGACCATGGATGATTTGAGAAATGTTGGATGTCAGGTCATGACGATCGGACAATATCTGCAACCTACGGCTAAAAATACCGAAGTTAAAGAATACATCCGGCCCGAAGTGTTTGAAGAGTATAAAGAGATCGGGCTCAGGAAAGGATTTACCTTTGTAGAAAGCGGCCCGTTGGTCAGATCCAGTTATCATGCGGAAAGACATATCAAAAAGTGAAAACCGGCAAGGGTATGGAAGAGAAGAAAAAGACGGTATTTGCAGATTTGGGACAAAAAGGATACCGGGAAGTCTGGGAATTGCAGGAACGGCTGCTGGAGAAAGTGAAAGCGGAGAAGGCAGGGAATAAAATTCCCGAAAACCACTTGCTTTTTGTAGAACACGACCCTGTTTATACTTTGGGGAAAAGCGGTAATGAAGCGAATATGCTGATCAGCGCGATACAGCTTCGGGCTAAGCATGCCGAATTTATAAAAGTCGACCGGGGAGGAGATATTACTTTTCACGGTCCTGGGCAACTGGTGGTTTATCCGGTGATCGATCTGGAGAGTTTCGGGTTAGGGGTAAAAGATTATGTAGACCGGCTGGAAGAGGTTGTGATCCGCACGATCGCCTCTTTCGGTATTCAGGGCTTCCGTTTGGCGGGAGCAACCGGAGTATGGCTCGAACCGGATACCCCCCGGGCCCGTAAAATTTGTGCCATCGGTGTGAAATGTTCCAGATATGTCACGATGCACGGTTTTGCCTTAAATGTGAATACCGATCTGAATTATTTCAATTATATCCATCCTTGCGGATTTGTCGACAAAGGAGTGACTTCCATGGAAAAGGAATTAGGACATCCGGTCGATTTATCTGAAATAAAAGTTATCCTCTTGCGTCATTTTTCCGAACTGACGGGAATGCATATCATCGAGTAAATCTTTTGCTGAAAGGGAGCATTTACCGTAAAGATTCCTTCACTGACCGGCGGAAGCGACCGGGTCACGGGAGACAAACAAGTACCAGAATAATTCTAGGTATAATTTTTTCTTTCTATTCCGATTCCGGGTTTTGTGCCGTCAGACCGGTTCGCCAGGACCGGTCCGGTAAGGCTTTCCTTCACTGACCGGCGGAAGCGATCGGGTCACCGGAGACGAACAAGTACCAGAATAATTCTACATTTTTAGGGTAAACATATATAGAAAATCTGTAAGAAAAATAATTCCTACAGATTTTCCTATCGAAACCGGCTTATAATAAAAAACAGGTATGAACTCCATCGTAATATATAACGACCCAAACCTATTTTCCCAGCCGCTCTTCCACAAAGGCCCGCAATTTTTCCGCCCGGATGTTCTTGGCCAGAATCCGGTTATTCTCATCAAGTACCAGAATACACGGTACGGAATCTACATTGTACAACTTCACCACTTCGCTTTTCCAGCCTTTTAAGTCGGACACGTGGACCCACGGCATACCGTCCTTTTGGATCGCTTGCGTCCAGGCGGCTTTACGTTCGTCAAGCGATACACTAATCACAGCAAGGCCTTTGTCCTTAAAATCATCGTACAGTTTCACCATATTGGGATTCTCCATCCGGCAAGGTCCGCACCACGAAGCCCAGAAATCGATGATTTTCAATTTTCCTTTTACACTGTACAGCGATACCTGTCCGCCATCGGGTGTCGGCAAAGTGAAATCCGGAGCCTGGGCAGCTATATATTACAAGTCAATGTAGGAGAAAGGAAAAAGGAGAAGGGAGGTTTCCTTTCTCCATTCCCCGTTCCCCCTTCACCGTCTACTCTGAAAAAAACGGCACCATTGCCGGATTCCACATTCTTCACACTTCGGTTTCCGGGCCAGACAAACATAACGTCCGTGCAAAATCAGCCAATGATGAGCCGTCGACAAGATCTCCGCCGGAATATTTTTTACCAACTGTTTCTCAGTTTCCAAAGGCGTTTTTGTGTTATTCACCAACCCGATCCGGTTAGATACCCGGAAAACATGCGTATCCACAGGCATGGCCGGTTTGTGGAATGCCACTGCCATCACAACATTGGCCGTCTTACGCCCTACACCGGGAAGCGTTTGTAATAACTCCATATCCTCAGGCACTTTTCCCTGAAAATCCCTTTCCAGTTTTTGGGCCATTTCATGCAGATGCTTAGCTTTGTTATTCGGATAGGAGATTGATTTGATCAAATGATAGATCTCCTCCACTGTCCCGGCAGCCATGGCCTTTGCATCGGGAAAGCGTTCGAATAAAGCCGGAGTCGTCATGTTCACCCGTTTGTCGGTACACTGGGCGGACAGAATCACCGCCACGATCAATTCGAAAGGGTCGTTATACTTCAATTCACTCTCGGCTACCGGCATTTTCCCGGCAAACCACCCCAATACGCCTTCATATCTCTCTTTTGTTGTCATATTTTATATTTTTATCCTTTCCAAAAAGTTGTATACGGTTCAAAATAATCCCACGTTTGATCGTCGTAAATATACATAAAAAATTGATTTCAAGCATATCCTCGTAATTTTAAACCGGCCTTTCCTGTTTATACTTCAACGTATTATTTTCCAAGCGGCCCGATAAAGATTTTCCGGATTTTCCGGGATAACAGCATGGTAGCAGATTACAGCAGTTCATTTCTGATTTCATATTTCTGTACACTTATTCTTTACACACACTTTTCAACAAACTTTTACACAAAAATAGAATTGCCGGATCGATAATCTTCAAAAGAATCGCTATTTTTACAAACAGAAAAAAGCGACACCTTCTAACAAGATTCACTTATGAACGCAATGACAGAACAAACCTATCGTCCGATCATATTGAGTAAATATACGGCTGTGTTAAAATCCTGCCGGAACCTGATTTCGAGCGAAGACATCCGGTTGATCCGTAAAGCCTTTAAGATAGCCATCCAAAACGAAACCGAAGCTTCGGAATTAAACTATCAGGAGATCGTCCGTATTTTGGATATTACGCTGATCATTACCCAGGAAATCGGCTTAGGCCGGACTTCTATCATTTGTGCCATGCTCCACAAAACAGTGGAAAAAGAAATGATCACCCTGGAGCAAATCCGGGAGATGTTCGGGGAAAAAGTAGAGCAAATCATCAAAGGACTAAAGGATATCAGCCACATTTATGCCACCCAGCGGATTGTAAACTCGGAGAATTTCAGAAAATTATTGCTCAGTTTTGCCGAAGATATCCGCGTACAGCTGATCTTCCTGGCCGAAAAACTCTATGCTTTACGGCAGGCTGCACAGCTTTCGGAGGCCGGACAAAAACAGCTGGCCATGGAAACCAGCTATATTTACATCCCTTTTGCCCATCGATTGGGATTGTACAATATCAAATCGGAGATGGAAGACACAGCTCTCCGCTATGCCAATCCCCAAATCTACCGGGAGATCGAACAAAAATTAAAGGAATCGAAAACCGCCCGGGAGGCTTACATTGCCGAATTTATCGCTCCGATTGCCGAAGAAATGAACCGGAGAGGTATCAAATTTAAAATGAAATACCGCACGAAGACGATTGCCTCGATCTTAAATAAGATGCGGAAAAGCCAGGTTGAATTTGAAGAAATTTTCGACATTTTTGCTGTACGTTTCATTATCGACAGTGTCGGCGAAAATGAGAAGCCCGACTGTTGGCGGGTATATTCTATCGTAACCGATAAGTATACGCCTAATCCCCAGCGTCTCCGGGACTGGATTTCTGTACCCAAATCCAACGGATACGAATCGTTGCAGACCACCGTGCTGGGGCCTGGCAAACGCTGGGTAGAAGTACAGATCCGGACGGAACGTATGGATGAGATTGCCGAGAAAGGATTCGCTGCCCACTGGAAATACAAAGGGGGATCTTCGGATTCAATTATCGAAAACTGGCTGAACGAATTGCGCGAAATCCTGGAAAGCAATAATGAGAATGCGCTGGAATTACTGGATGATATGAAAATCAACCTCCAGGATAAAGAGGTACATGTATTTACTCCCAAAGGAGATTTAATAACGTTACAGGCAGGAGCCACCTTACTGGATTTTGCGTACGCTATTCACACCAATATCGGGAGCAAGTGTGTTGGAGGTATTGTCAATCACCGGAATGAAACCCTGAAATATGTTTTGAAAAACGGAGATCAGGTTTCTATTATCACTGCCGCCAACCAGCAACCGAAAGCCGACTGGCTGAGTTTTACAGTCACTTCGAAAGCCCGGAATAAAATCCGTCAATACCTGAATGAAGAAATCAACCACCAGGCCGATATCGGCAAGGAAACACTGATGCGCCGTCTGAAAAACTGGAAAATCGAATTCAACGACGAAGTGATCCGCAAACTGATGCAGCACTACAAATACAAGTTCGCTCTCGACCTTTACCACGGCATCGCTATCGGCAAGCACGATCCTTCCGAAATCAAAGAGATATTGACGCAGGTGGAAGAAAAGCCGGCCCCTGTCGTTCCGCCTAAAGATATCAAAGTGGTACGTCCAAAAAAAATCGATGAAGATGTACTGCTGATCGATAAAAATGTGGATAATGTAGAGTATAAGTTCGCCCGTTGCTGTAATCCGGTATACGGAGACGATATCATCGGTTTCGTATCCATCGGCGAAGGGATTAAAGTACACCGCCGCCAGTGTAAAAATGCCCTGGAGCTGGTTCGCCGTTATCCTTACCGGATCGTCAAGACCCGCTGGACCAACGATGGAGCCACTTCTTATCAAACCGTCCTGAATCTGACAGGCAAAGAGGACGGTAATATCATCAACAAAATTACCGAATTGATCGCCAAAGATCCGCATGCTACTTTGCGGGCCATTTCGATCAATGCCGCCGAGGGGGTATTCGATGGTAATATCACTGTCCTGATCGATAATACCGAACACCTGTCCCAATTGATTTCCAGACTAAAACATCTGGAAGGAGTGGTGAGAGTCAACCGCCACGATTCGATGCTCGAAGACTAGTCCTCTTTGACCTCCAGGAGCCATGCATCCCGAAACTGCGGATATTGTCTACGGATACGGATAAGCTCCCGGGCAGCATCGGCGTGAGTATCGTCACAAACCGCACTAACGCGGTACATCCCTTCACTATTCTGCATAATCGAACAACCCAAAAATCCGCGGCGCATCAGGTCCGACCGCAAGTTGATCGCATTCTGCCGGTAAATAAAACTCCCGACAATAATACAATACCGCATCAAATCGGCACCGTCCGTCAAACCGACTTTCTCCTTTTTCACCGTCACCGGTTCTTCTTCCACGATCAAGGTATCCTGTACTTTCTCCTGTACAGCAACTTCTACCGGTTGGGTAGATACATACCCTACCTCCGATCGTATCATTCTTTTATTCGACTTACAACAGGTCAGGGTCACCGCTAAGGCTAACAGACAAATCAATATTCGCATAACTTAAAGTTTTCTGACTTGTACGGTAAAAGAACGATTAAGTTACTCCGGGTTTAACTAGACATTAACTTTCTTTTCAATCAAAAAGCGATACCTTCGCAGAAAGAAAAAATGTTAAAAAGCTAAAACCTGATAAACCTTATCATCGATGAAAAACAAAGGATTTTTACTCTCATTATTCATTGCAGGGTCCTTGACTGCCAACGCACAGGATATCAAGGAGTGGCTGAGCCTGACACCTATAAAAATGGAGAAGCCGGCCTTGAGCCATGTAAAAAATGTCAAAGACCAGGTATTTACAGATGCCATGCTCACCGATTACTCCGGAGTAAATATCGGCAGCCTGGTTCCCGATGCCGATTCAAAGGAGAATCATTTTCACCGGCTCCGGTGGACGGTGGCCCCGATGAACCGGGATACCGTAACAGCCGGTGAAAAAACAGATCAACCGACGCTAAATTATTACGCGGTCTATTTCAGCAATTCCGAATGGATGAGCGGAAGTTTTCATTTCCGGCTATTCGGTCAGGCCGAAGTCTATATCGATGGAGTAAAAAAAGCCGGTTCTGCGGATAATAAACCCGTAGAAAAAATCGTTCACGGCGATTGGATTCCAGGAAAACACACGATTATCGTAAAAACGGCCACTCAGGGAGGCAATGTATTGTATGCTAATTTTAAAGCCGACAAAGCCTACGAACAGCTCCCTTTCGGTTTCTCTCTGTCCCCGCAACGAGGCAAGAATATTTACGATGTGCTCAACGGTAAACAAGTATCCCATCTGTCTGTCTCCCCCACCGGAAAATATGCCCTTGTCGGGATCACCAATACCGTAGATGGCCGAAGCAGTAACAATACCTACGTATACCGGATCGCCGACAAAGAAATCGTCTATACCTTTTATGGCAATAACGTACGTAATCTGCAATGGATTCCCGATCAGGACAAACTTTCTTTCCTGCAAGCAGAAGGCAACGGACAATCTTTATATAGTTACGACCTGGAAAAACAACTACAAACCCGTCTGATCAAAGAAGACCGGCAAATTCAGAGCTGCATCTGGTCACCCGATCGTTCTTATCTGATCTATTATGCCAATGAAAACTACAGCGATCCCAAATGGGAATTGCGTAAACTGGACGGCATACAAGATCGGCAGGACTATTTCCGTAACCGGAGTTATCTGTGTAAGTACGATTTCGCTACCGGCCTCCATTCCCGGCTCACCTGGGGAAATCTGAGCACTTCGCTTATGGATATCAGTGCAGACGGTAAAAAATTACTGATCTCCACTTCACGCCCGGCTTATACGGAATATCCCTATAACAAACAAGATATTTATCTGATGGATATCACCACCCAACAACTGGATACCCTTTGGAAGGACCGGCTTTATTCCATATCCTGTACTTTCTCTCCCGATGGCAAAAAACTGCTGATCAGCGGCGGCCCTTCGGCCTTCGGTAAACTGGGAGAAAACATCGGGAAAAATCAGATTGCCAACCAATACGATACCCAATTGTATATTTATGACCTGGCCACTAAAAAAGTGGACGCGATCACCCGCGATTTCAATCCTTCGGTGGAAGAAATGACCTGGCATAAAAACGGTAATATCTATATAAAAACGACCGATGCCGATTTCGTACGTCTGTATTGCTATGCCGACGGTAAATTCACCCGGATCGAATGCCCGGGAGACATGATTCTCCGGACCAGTTTTGCCAGCCATGCCGACCGAATGATGTATACCGCTTCGAACACCGATTATCCTCCCCGGATCTATACCTTGAACCTAACCGATAATCAAGCGGCTCTCTGGGCGGATCCCAACGAAGAGCAATACCGGAATATTGTTTTCGGAGAGATGAAAGACTGGGACTATAAGTATAAGAAAGGTACGGTAATCGACGGACGTTATTATCTGCCTGCCGATTTCGATCCGGCCAAAAAATATCCGCTGATCGTTTATTACTACGGCGGAACGACCCCCGTCTCCCGTAGTTTCGGCGGACGCTGGCCTTTCAACCTCTATACGGCCAACGGTTATGTCGTATATGTGCTTCAACCTTCCGGAACCATCGGATACGGACAGGAATTTTCTGCCCGCCACCAAAACAATTGGGGTAAAATCACAGCCGACGAAATTATCGCCTCGACCAAAGCATTTGCCAAAGCCCATCCGTTTATCGATGCTTCTAAGATTGGTTGTATGGGAGCTTCTTACGGAGGTTTTACCACCGAATACCTTACCACCCGAACCGATATTTTCGCCTGTGCTATCTCACATGCCGGCATTTCCTCTATCTCTAGCTATTGGGGAGGCGGATATTGGGGTTACGGCTACAGTACCAACGCTTCGGCACACGCTTTCCCCTGGAACCGTAAGGATATCTATGTCGACCAAAGTCCCCTTTTCAATGCCGATCAGGTGAAAGTGCCTATCCTGTTAATCCACGGTACAAAAGATGTCAATGTACCGACAAACGAAAGTATACAATTTTATACTGCTCTGAAATTATTGGGTAAAGATGTCGAATTAGTATTGGTTAAAGATGCCGATCATGCCGTGGTCGATTACAATCAGCGTATCCTGTGGAACAATACGATTCTCTCCTACTTCGCCAAATATCTGAAAGATCAACCGGCTTGGTGGGAACACCAGTTTAAAGAGCTGAATCTCTAAACGGAAGAAGAAAAGTAAGATTAAGTGTAATTCTTACTTTTCTTTTTTTGAAAGATTATTTATAAATTTGCAAAAAACCAAAAATCTATTTTAAATTTATATCATGAATACAACTACCAACAGAGCGGCGGACAACATCCGAATTCTGGCAGCCTCAATGGTTGAAAAAGCAAAATCAGGTCACCCCGGAGGAGCGATGGGTGGTGCCGATTACATCAACGTGCTATATTCTGAATTTCTGAATTTCGATCCGGACGATGCCGAGTGGGTAAACCGGGATCGGTTTTTCCTGGACCCGGGTCATATGTCACCGATGCTTTATGCAACGTTGAGCCTGATTGGTAAATATAGCATGGAAGATCTGAAAAACTTCCGTCAATGGGGCAGCATCACTCCCGGTCATCCCGAAGTAGACGTAAAACGGGGTGTAGAGAATACTTCAGGTCCTCTGGGTCAGGGACATGCCATGGCCGTCGGAGCAGCTATCGCCGAACGTTTTCTGGTAGCCCGTTTCGGTGAATGGATGGCCCACAAGACCTATGCTTTCATCTCAGACGGTGGCATTCAGGAAGAGATCTCCCAAGGTGCAGGACGTATTGCCGGTACACTCGGACTCGCTAACCTGATCATGTTCTATGACTCGAATAATATCCAGCTTTCTACCAAAGTGGATGAAGTAACCCACGAAGATACAGCCAAAAAATATGAAGCCTGGGGATGGCAGGTCATCACCATCGACGGCAACGATGCAGCAGAAATCCGTCAGGCCCTGAAAGTGGCACAGGAAGAAAAAGAACGTCCTACACTCATCATCGGACACACCCTGATGGGGAAAGGAGCTGTCGGTGCCAACGAAGAAGATTTCTCCAACAAAGTATCAACTCACGGACAACCGCTGAGCGCTGCCGGAGCTTCTTTTGAAAATACGGTGGCTAACCTGGGCGGAGATCCTCAGAATCCATTCGTTATCTTCCCGGATGTACAGGAATATTATGCGCAGGTACTGGAAGAGAAACGGGCTCAGGCCAAACAGAAAAAAGCCGAACAAGCTGCCTGGGAAAAAGCCAACCCGGAATTAGCAGCCAAATTCCATCGGTTTATGTCGGGAGAAGCGCCTGCTATCGATTATAAAGCTATTGCACACAAAGCCAATATAGCAACCCGTCAGGCTTCAGCCGATGTATTGGTTACACTGGCACAGGAAGTTGAAAATATGATCGTCAGCTCTGCCGACCTTTCCAATTCAGATAAGACAGACGGTTTTATCAAAGGAGGAGCCCGCAACCTAGTGAAAGGAGATTTCAGCGGTAAATTCCTGCAAGCCGGAGTTGCCGAGTTGACTATGGCTGCAATCTGTAACGGTATCGCCCTTCATGGCGGTATTCATGTTGCCTGTGCAACCTTCTTTGTATTCTCCGATTATATGAAGCCGGCTTTCCGTTTATCGGCTCTGATGCAGATGCCGGTTAAATACATCTGGACCCACGATGCCTTCCGGGTCGGTGAAGACGGTCCTACCCACCAGCCGATCGAGCACGAAGCCCAGTTGCGTCTGCTGGAAAAAATGCAGAACCACGCCGGAAAAATGAGCATGCTGGCTTTACGTCCGGCCGATGCAGCCGAAACTTCGGTGGCCTGGAAAATGGCGATGGAAAATACCGAAACTCCGACGGCTCTCGTATTGTCCCGTCAGAATATCAACGATCTGCCGGCCGCAACCGACCGTTATACCGAAGCTTTAAAAGCAGAAAAAGGAGCTTACATCGTACAGAAAAACGGTGAAAATCCCAAAGTGATCCTAATCGCATCCGGATCGGAAGTGGCCACCCTGATCGATGCCGCCAAGTTGTTACTCGAAAGAAAAGGTATCGCTTCACAGGTTGTATCGGCTATTTCGGAAGGTTTATTCCGTCAGCAGCCGACCGCTTACCAGGAAGAAGTCATTCCGGCCTCTACGCCTCATTTCGGCCTGACCGCCGGTTTATCGGTAACTCTGGAAGGATTGGTCGGATGTAACGGCAAAATCCACGGCGTAAATCACTTCGGATATTCTGCCCCAGCCAAAGTACTGGACGAAAAGTTCGGCTTTACCGGAGAGTTTGTATACAACGAAATTTGCGAAATGCTCGGAAAATAATTCCTTGACAACACCAAAAGAAATAGTTTTATAAAACATAATTTCTTAAAATGGTGAAAATAGTTAAAACGGTGTAATGTTTAGTTTTAAAACATTGCACCGTTTTTAGTTACAGGGAAATAAAAGTTTGCCAAACAATAGAGAAAAGTAAAGTAAACTCTAATTCTCCGTCACTCCAAATTTATGGTAGAATTAATTTTTTCTTTCTATTCCGATTTCGGGTTCTGTGTCGTCAGACCCGGTCGCCCGGACCGGTCCGGTAAGGCTTTCCTTCACTGACCGGCGGAACTCCTCACTACACAAAAAACTTTACGTTACGTTTCCGTCAGACACCACCGGTCGGGCGTTCGGAAACCCTAACCGGACACTCGTTCCTGCTCCAATGGTCCTCCGGCATAAAACCCTGCATCTCACATTAACACGACCTGGCAAAGGAAGAATTAGAAAAATTTTATAGAATAAAATACCGGCTCACCTCTATCGGATTATGGATAGTTAGGCGACCGGTTCCCTGAACACGAACACCGAAGACGAATAAAGAGCGGAATAATTCTACTTCTTTAATAGTTAAAAGGAGGCAACGATTACAACGGTTTCAGCAAACAAATCTACCTGCTGTAACCGTTGCAACTATAAAACGATCAATACCCCGGATTCTGTTCTGCCCCACCTAAACCGACTTCCGACTCAGGGAATGGCAAGAGCTTTTGCCAGGCTTCGATTCCGAGTTCTTTTTCACACAGATCGTTCCGTTTTAAAAAAGCGAAATAAGCGAATTCCCCCTTCAACAATTCTTTCCAGGTAGCTTTCAACTGTTGGTCGAAATCTGTCGCTTCAGACAAACGGTAGTTTTTCCGGACCTGATTCAGATAATCCATAGCTTTCGCCCGGTCACCGATACGATTCGTACATTCGGCCAGCAATAACAAAGCCTCGGTATAGCTACCGACAGGTAAATATCGGTGATCTGCAATCTCACTGGTATATACCGAAGGATAATCCAGCAGATCCAACCCGAATACCAGTTCTTTAGAACCGCTATTCAAGGCCTCTTTGCGGCTGGCATTAAAGGCATACCCTTCATTCTTCAAAAATATCTCCAAGCCCCTTTTCGCTTCATTGTATCTTCCCAATTGCATATACACTTTTCCCAGCATCAGTTCACCGATACCGATGTAATCCTGATATTCAGCACTTCTCCAGTCCAGTATCAGCCGATGGATCTCCTCCAGATCCGCAGCCAACTTCTCGTAAGCTTTTTGCTCTGTCAACCGGGGTGCCGCCGCCGTCGAAAAATGTTCCGGATAAGGAATGTTTCCCCACAATACGATCAGCGGATAATACATGATCGAACGCAACAACTTAAACTGAGGCGAACAGAGGTTACCCATTTTTTCCTTCTCCAGGATATCATACCCATTATTGGCACTGGCAATAGCTTTATAAGCCACCTCCCAGGCCCGCTTCAAGTCTATATCGGCCATGACACTTTTTTCATGCCGGTAATATTTCTGCCACTTGTTTTGTGGTTCCGGGAAACATTGCGTATAATAAGCCTCTATCGTATACATATAATCACAGGCTTCACGGATACTCCCCAATATGCCGCTCACCGCTTCTTCGACTCCTTCAGGTACTTCGAACTTATTCATATCTCCGTCCTGAGTAATCAGCAGGGTGGCGCTTACTTCACCATCCAGGCTGTACAAAGTAATGCGTTCATCCCGGATCCAATATCCTTTTGCCGGCTGTACCGTCAGTTTAAGCTGCCCCTGCACCTTATCGAGCGTCACTGTATAATCCATTTCCTCTGACTTGAACTGGAATAATTTATCTACCTCCACCCCGGATTTCGGCACTTCTTCTTCCATACCGGGATAAGTAAAATCATAAGATAAATTAGCCAGGATATCTACAGCATATTCTCCCCCATCCTGACTTACCCGTAAAGTATCGGTCTTGAATTTCAATTTTTTATCGCCTACGATCCCTCCGAATTCATTTCCGGCTTCTCCATCGCCGTCCCAGTCGATAAAATAACTCAAATCGGGCACAGTAATTTCCAGGCCGGTTTCCTTATACTTTGCAACTAATCCTTCAGCAACCTTTGTCCAATCGATACTCACTGCATTTTTACGGATTTCTTCCTTCGTATCGTCCGGAAGCGTACCGGTTTCCTTCAACTTTTCACACAACCCTTCCAAATATTCCGCAAACCGGGTCTCGGTTTTATCCTTCAACAGAGAAGCCGACACCACCAACAAACTACCCGCTCCTTTGATTCCATCTGTCAGTGAATAGGTATTCACCTCATCCATCTCGAATCTCTGCAACCCGAAGGCCTTCAACACTTCTCCATGTGCCTGCTGACTGACGGCTTTAAAGCGCTTTTCTCCACCGTTCAACTCCAATAATCGTCGGGTTTCCAGATGAGTGAATACATTCACATTCACCGATTTCTGATTCGAAAGATCTGCAATCGAACGCAAACTCAACGATCCGGAGGTCTGTTCGCCGGTCAGCTCATTATAAAAAGCTCCTGTCGCCACAATTTCTACATAAGGAGACCGGATATCCAAAATACCGAAATCGAAATTTCCCTGATCGTCCTGTACGGTCTTCGTATAACTGATTCCGGTCCGTTCAAGCCGTTCGCTCAATTCATAAACCGTAACCTCCGATCCTCTGACAAAAGGTCCTTTCTCTACCTTTCCTTTCAGTTCATACCGGTCTGTATACTGCACATCGTCCTTCTTACATCCTGCCAATACCAATAACAGCATACAAGTCCACAATATCATTTGCTTTTTCATTTCCAATCTCTTTATATCGTTCTACTTTCTTATCTGCCCGATTCAAATGAATCCGATTCTTTTCCGTTCGTTCATTACTCCTGCCACAAAAGCTTCGGTAAACATAGCCACATCCTGTTTTTGAACAGAAATCACCTCTTTTACTGTACTCGTCCGGTTACTCTTTGCCATCCGTTGCAGACAATTGCGGACAATCAGATCGGCTACGATCCGCATCAGGCGCGAACTGGCATGACTGCGTTCCTCGGTCGCAACCAGCGAACCGATAAAAACAGTCATATACTGACGGGCTGTCGCTGTCATTTTCATTCGTTCTTTCTCCAGACGACGTTTCAGAATAATCATCAACTCTTCTTTCGTATAATCTTCGAAGACCAGTACATTGACCAAATCCGACATGTGTTCGGCGTCTCCGTTGATACCCGATACCCTGTTCCGGGGTTCTGCATAGATGATAATATAACTTCCGGGATGTTCGGCCATCTGATTCATCAGGAGAGCACGTACTCTTTCACGGAAGCCGACAGCTTCGTTCAATTTGGGTGAATCTTCATCGAAAAGCAAGATACCTCCGCTGGATTTCACCAACGCTTCCCCGATACTACGCTGAGCCTCGTCTTCCATCAGTCCGATCATTCTTTCCACCTTAAAATCGAATACCTGTCCCTTATCGACGATCCCCATGGCTTTGTAAAGACGGGCGATGATCCGGGCTACCGTTCCCTTTCCCATGGCCGAATTACCGGTCAAACACCATTGCAGGGACATCCGGCTGCTCAATTTTACCCCCTCGTGGCTATAATGACGCGCCAGCTCTACAAAATCACGGATCTGTTTTTTTATTCCCGTTTGTCCGACCATTTTATCCAGCTCTTCCAATGCCCGGCCGATCTCCTCTTCATCGAATACATCCCTTTCCAATTTTGGAAGTTCAAAACTATCGACCGGTATATCGTCTTTGCGGATGGTAGTCATCTCCTGACGGGTCAGCTCCCGTTCCTGACGGATTTTCATCGTCCGTTCGGACATATGACGAATAGCCGCTGCCACGACTTTTTCAACGAAAAGCGCATTACCGAAATTCTTATCTCTGTTTTCATAAGCTTTCCGGATCAGCTCACCGAATACTTCCCGTGCCTTGGGATGAAATACATAAGCTTTTTCTTTCAGTTTATTTTCAGCGATCTGCATCAGTTCTTCGGGCGTATAATCGTTGAACGAAAATACATAAGGAAAATAATTCTTTAAAGCGGGATTCATCTCCAGCATCTTATCGACTCTTTCGGGATATCCGCCTAAAACCACGATCGTATCCCCGCATTCCTCGGTCGATAAATTCGACAATAAAGCCTCGAACAGGGCCAATCCCCATTCACTCCGGGGCAATACATCGGCATGGTCGATATATAGAATACCTCCGGCCGCACCGTTCATCAACACTTCGGCTCCCTGTTGGGGAGTCAGCCCTCCATCGCCGGTGAGCTGACGTCCGTCCTGTACCGTCACATTCGGACGCAACAGAATACCCACCGAATGATAGATTTCTCCCATCATCTTAGCGACAGTCATCTTCCCTGTACCGGGATTACCGCTAAAGATCATATTCAGGGGAGGAAGGGTATCGTCGAAACCATGTTTTTGCCTTTCCCGGATAAAATATACATAACTCAGATGTTGTACAATACTTTGTTTCAATGCCCCCAAACCGATCATCGCCTTGAGTTTTTCCAATGCTTTGCCAGGGTCTCCCTCGGGTAAAGTTACGATATCTTCCTCCGTAATCAGCATCAGGTCCTCTTTCTTATACTCTCCGCAGCGGTTCGCCATCAGACGGGCCGACATCCGGGCCGAAGCCTGTTCGAGCTGTTCGTCGATGTAACGTCCGTTGGTAAAATCCACCTCATTGGCCCGGCAAGCTATTTTCAACTGTTTATAAAATTTCTCTTCTGCTCCCGGCGTAAAACGGAATTGCAGTTTTTCCAGTTTGATCCGGGCGATTTCCATCAATTCCTCAGGACTATAATTTTCGAAACAAAGCCGGCGCGGAAAAAGCTTCTGCAAATCGGGAAAAGCTTCCAGCAAAACAGTCATCTCTTCATCAATATCGGAAAGAATAACCAAAACTTCCGGTTTTTCCCTGGTCAGTATACCGTACAATATTCCTAAAGCGATCACCCCCCGATCGTTCGGATCTTCGGGATGAAATAAATCTCCGGCCTGATCGACAAACAGAATCCCCCCTATACTGTTTTTCAGGGCCTGCCGAACCAATTGCTCTTCTGCAGCAGTGCCTTCACGCACCAAATCACGACGGCTGTAATGATTCACCCGGCCGTGACTCAAAAGCCCTAATTTCTGATACAATTCTCCCACCATCTCCGCCACGGTATTTTTACCGGTACCGGGATATCCGGTAAAGATCAGATGCAATTGAGGAAAAGTATCGCTGAAGCCATTCTCCCGCCGGAGACGGATAAATTCGACGTACTCTATGATCCGGGTTATCTCTTCTTTCACTTTACGCAACCCCACCAAACGATACAAACGGTCGAGGATTTCATCTTTATCTTTAGCGGTGTATACCGGATTCAGATTTTGCTTCACGGCCACTTCTCCACCATCGGCCAGTATCTCCTGCTCGAAATCATAAGGAATATCTTTATGACCTATTCCATAGCCCATCTTCAGGACCGTCTGTCCGAAACAGGAAACCATCACGGTATATTCTCCCGGAGTGACGAAATCTTCCTGACTCCCCAGATCGACAGCAAAACAAAGAATACTATTCCCGGCCTGATCCTTGATATATTGGGCGGATTTTACGATCTGCATGGCTTTGATACTCCCCCTACGGTCTACCACCCGGATAACGAATTCATATACCCACTCTCCCCCCAGCAGGTTTTGGGCCATCAGGAAGAAACGGATATTTTTCAATCGGGTGGCATCGAACATCCGGAAAGAATGAGGACGTTTCTGAGCCTCGGACTCGGTTTCTTCACAAAAACGGTCCAGACCGGCATGCAGGATGCGAAAATATTTTTCGGGTTTCCCCTCCCCCGGGACGATATACAGATCTTCTGATTGTCCGGCCACTCCGTCGATATCCGCCAAGATACGATATATCCCCTGTTTCCAGGCCTGTTCCGGTAAATCTGCGCGGTCTATCCGCTCTTCATACACCGGCAAAGCATCCTGACGCTCTACTTTTATTCCGCTCTCTTTCACAGACAAGCACTGTCCTTTGCCGTTCTCCAGGCGAAACAAACGGACAGTCATCTTCCCCTCCCAGGGTTCGCCTTCAAACTGTTTATTCAATACTTCCGTATCCACATACAAACATTCTATTTCCTGTACGCCGAATACAGAACGATAGTCTTTCTCCCCCCGGTAATCATTTTCAGGACTACAGCTCACCCGCACACTTCTGACTACTCCATTCACTTTTTCCGATAGCGTATCGATCGATTGCTGGGCTTTATCTTGATCCATATGTTCTACTATTTACCTATTTTGAAAGTAATTTTGATCTTTTCAAATATAGGTAAATATTTAAGAAATCCAGCAAAAATACGGTTTATTTTGTGCGGTTGAATTCTTCCAGCAACGAACGGAAAGTTTCTTTCACAGACATAATTTTCGTAGCCTTGAATGCATTGGCTCCGGCAAAGGCATAACCATTTTCCATATTTCCCCGGAAAGCGTTGTACAAGGCCGTAATGATACAATACGGACTCTTACTGATATCACAGGTTTTAATACAATTGAAAGGGCACACTTTCGGTTGTTTTTTCCCCTCTTTGATC
Organism: Odoribacter sp. N15.MGS-14; assembly: GCF_000980245.1. Taxonomy (NCBI): domain Bacteria; kingdom Pseudomonadati; phylum Bacteroidota; class Bacteroidia; order Bacteroidales; family Odoribacteraceae; genus Odoribacter; species Odoribacter sp. N15.MGS-14. The sequence goes on along the minus strand of NZ_LARE01000014.1, from coordinate 27,485 downwards.
TTTTGGATAAAATTACTGAAAATCGCCCTTCCCGGCATCCCTACCGGACTTCTTATGATTTGAATATCTTCTTCGTGTGCATTCAGGTAAGTTTGTTTGAAAACATCCGAAGCATCACATTCTTCGGTAGTCACAAAACGGGTACCCATTTGTACGCCGTCGGCTCCCAACTCCATGATTTTTCGGATGTCGTCGCCGGAATAAATCCCACCGGCAGCGATCACCGGAATCTTACGGCCGTATTTTTCTTCTATCTCATGAGCTTCCTGAATCACTTCGGGTAAAATGGTTTCCAGTTGATAATGTTCGTCATCGATCTGCTCATTTTTGAATCCCAGATGTCCTCCGGCTTTCGGACCTTCTACCACCAAAGCATCCGGCAAATAATTGTAAATACTTTTCCATTTCTCACAGATCAGCTTGGCAGCCCGCCCCGAAGAAACGATCGGTACTAATTTAGTGGTACTGTCTTTTTGCAGAAAGGAGGGTAAATTCAGCGGCATTCCCGCGCCGGCAAAAATAATATCGGCTTTCTCGGCAATCGCCGTCCTGACCAGATCGGCAAAGTTCGAAAGAGCCACCATAATATTTACTCCAATGACTCCCTGGGTTTTCTGACGGGCTTTGCTCAGCTCTTCTTTCAGTCCCAATATACTCGCTTCCAGATAATTTTTGGACAAATTCTTATAAATTACCCCAAGTCCTGCAGCAGAAATCACTCCGACCCCACCTTCATTTGCAACAGCAGAGGCCAGACCTGAAAGGGAGATTCCAACTCCCATGCCTCCCTGTATAATCGGCACCTGAATAGAAAGATTACCGATTTTCAACGTTTTTAATAACATAAAAAGTGTATTATATAATTCTCAAAAGACCAAAACAAAAGGTCAACGACATCCAAACAGTCAGTTGACTTTTCCGATGCCGTTGACCTTGTTTTACCCTTATCTTGAAGTCAAAGATAATGATTCGATCTCAGGTATTTTTCTACTTTCCGGTATGTTGTAAAAATAAATATTACAGACGGTAATATACCTTGTCTTTGATGGTCTGTATTTGCCGGTTCAATACTTCTGCCGACTGTCCGCTCCCGTTCCCCATCACCCAGAGCGGAAAATCTTTCCCCCCTTTCACATAAGGAGGTTGTAAATAATTCCGGTCTAAAATCCGATAACCGTTCCGCTCATAATAATGGATTCTCCGGGTAGCCATCTCCGTTTCTGCAGGCTCTACTTCGAGTAATCTCACCCCTTGCAGCTGTTCTTTCACCCAATCCAGAATCTGTTGTCCGATCTTTTTATTCCGCATTTCAGCAAAAACAGCCAAATGTTCGAGGTAATAAAAACTTCCGAAATCCCAATAAACAAACAACCCGGCAAGCTGACCGTCACATTCCACTGCATTGAAATACATGGCAGGTTCGGTATGCAGCAACTCTCCGAGCTGACCGATCTCCCGCCTTTCTTCTACCGGAAAGGCTTCGGTATAAAGGGCCGTTAATTTCCGGAAAGCTTCATCTTCCGCCTGCGTAATTCTTTTTAAAGTAACCATAAGAGCAATATTTAATGACTGAAATTGATTGGCTTTATCCATCGAACCGCTTTCCGCAATTTCAAAGGAATCAAACGCCGAGGCCTGAATCCGTCTTTACTATTGGCCAGAATGACAACCGATACCGCCGACAAAATAATCACAATCCCTGCAAATTGCCAAAAGCCCAGGCTTTCGTGCAGAAACCAGACACCCATACATACGGCAGTCAACGGTTCCATACATCCCAATACAGCCGTAGTCGTCGAGCCGACATGCTGTACCGATAAGATTAACGTAAAATCGGAAACCAATGTCGGAATCAAAGCCAATAATAACAAATATACTCCTGTTTCCCAATCCGGAATCGGATCTAAAGGTACTCCCTTCACCGATAAATTCAAACCGAACACCATAGCCCCTGCCAAAAGCACATAAAAAGTGAGCTTCAAACCATCCATCCGGTGTACACAGGATTTGTTTACACCCACAATATAAAGGGCATAAGTAACGACCGTTGTCAAAACCAGCAACAACCCTTTCAGACTCACCGTTCCGGCAGCCCCGTTATTACTCAGCAGATATACCCCTAAGATAGCCATCAAAGTAGCTCCGATGACCGGAACAGAAACCTTGTCTTTAAAAAAGAGGATCATAACGGTCGTCACAACCACCGGATAAAGAAAATGAATCGTCGTTGCAATACCACTCGGAATATACAAATAAGAAGTAGTCAGCAACAAAGCGGTCATAGCATAAAAAATACCCAATCCGGCCAGAGTGAACAATTCCCGTCCCGATATCCGCAGATCGTACCGCCGGATAACCAACCAAAGCCCCAATACCAAAGCCGAAATACCGAACCGATAAAACATTACCGAATCCACACCGATCCCATTACGAATCGCCGGAAGTGCAAAAAGCGGAATCAAACCGAATGTTGCAGAGGAAATTACCCCATATATTAACCCTTTCAACCGATACATCATACTTTCATTATTTGGATAACTCACCGATTTTCATGCAAATGTATACAAAATTACAGCACAAAATCCGATTTTAACAAAAACTAAGAATAATTTTTCTTCCCGAATATTTGGATTATAAAAAATAAACACTACCTTTGCACTCGCAATACAGAAAGTATTGACCAAGATTGCGGGGTGGAGCAGTGGTAGCTCGTTGGGCTCATAACCCAAAGGTCGTTCGTTCGAGTCGGGCCCCCGCTACTAAGAAGAGATTAGCAAATGCTAATCTCTTTTTTTTCGGATTTCGGGACGGACCTTTCGTCCGGAAATGGGACGAAAGGTCCGTCCCGGAGTTCTTCTTTTAAGGCTCGACAATTTCAACCGTAATTATTTCTCCCCGGCTTTGAGCCCGTCCCATCCGTTCGTCAACCGGATTTCATATACCGTAAAATGAATTACTTGTCCCCTCGTCTCATTCTCCCCCACCCAAATGCATCCTGCCGTATTTCCCCGATGAATCAACCCGGGACATCCAGCAAACGGGGAAGCTTCGGAGTTCCAAAATATATAGTGAAAAATTTGTATGAAAGAAATAAAGAGCTATCTTTGCTCCCGCAATACAGAAAGTATTGACCGGGATTGCGGGGTGGAGCAGTGGTAGCTCGTTGGGCTCATAACCCAAAGGTCGTTCGTTCGAGTCGGGCCCCCGCTACTAAAAAGAGATTAGCAAATGCTAATCTCTTTTTTTCGGATTCAGGGACGGAATTTCAAATGAAAAGATTGATATTGGCTTGCTCGGCTCTTTCGAGATAGGTAGCCACACCTCCGATTTTCACTCCGTCCAATAATTCTTCGGCTTTTATTCCCATAACCTCCATCGACATCCGGCAGGCGATAAACTCTACCCCATTCGCTTTCGCTTGCTCCATCAGAGTCTCCAGAGAATCTATCTTTTTATTTTTCATCATTCCCCGCATCATCCGTGAACCGATCCCTCCCAAGTTCAGTTTGGACAAAGCCAGCTTATGACTCCCCGAAGGCAACATCATACCGAACAGCTTTCCAGCCATATCTTTCTTTACCGGTACAGTAGCTTTCCGCTTGATCACATTCAATCCCCAAAAGGTAAAAAACAACGTCACTTTACGTCCGGCAGAAGCTGCCCCATCGGCTATCACGAACGAAGCCAACGCCCTATCCAAGTCATCACTAAAAACGACAATGGTCTTTCCGTCAGCGGAAACACCATCCTTCCCGCCTCCCTGTCCTCCTTCTCCTTTTTCCAGGGTAGCCGTAATGATTCCTTTTTCCTGTACCACCTGCACCAACCGATTGCCGGTCATTTTAGCCCATGACCCGACATCCCTGACAAAACCGGGATCGGTAGCTGTAATCTCGAGCCTCTCCCCGATCTTCAAACCCTCCATTCCACTTTTCAGTTTCATCACAGGTCCCGGACACTGCAATCCGCAAGCATCCACGGTCAGGTGTCGGCCTCCTCCACCCGACCGACTCTGTTCTTTCTGTAAAGTCTCCGGTAAAATCTCATTGCTCTGCCGGACGGTAACCGCTTTATACGTCTTTAAACCACCGCTCAGATTGTAAACTTCATACCCTCTTTGCATCAGGATTCGGGCAGCTATATATCCTCTTAATCCTACGGCACAGAACACGACCACAGGACGCCCTTTCGGAAGTTCTCCCAGACGTTCACGTAATTCATTCAAAGGAATATTGACGGCCCCTTCGATCGTAGTCAGCTCACATTCCTCTTCCGAACATACATTCACTAAAGTCAGGGTATTCTTATCCCACGCTTCCAACTCTTTCCAACCGATCATTTTCACTTTGCCCCGCATCCTGTTATCGGCTACAAATCCCAACATATTCACCGGGTCTTTCGCCGAGGAAAAAGGTGGTGCATAAGCCTGATCCAATTCCATCAAGTCCTGAACCGAACCACCGGTACGAATGACTGCAGCCAACATTTCCAGGCGTTTATCCGCTCCGTCCATCCCAACCACCTGAGCTCCCAGTAATTTTCCATCTTCCGGGGAAAAATTAATCTTCAAAGTCATCGGAATACTTCCCGGATAATAACCGGCATGCGAACCGGCATGAACGATAGCTTCCTGCCAGGTTATTCCCAACCGTTCAAGTACCCGCGCCGACAATCCGGTTGCCCCGACCGTCAGATCGAACACTTTAGCGATCGCTGTCCCGATAGCTCCCTTGTAAGGCCGTATATTTCCATCCACGATATTTTCGGCACATATCCGTCCTTGTTTATTTGCCGGACCAGCCAAAAAAGAAAGCGACGGACGCCCACTTACAGGATGGGGGAATTCGATCGCATCTCCTACGGCATAGATATCCGGATGGGAAGTCTGCAAATATTCATTCACCCAAATACCACCGGTTTCCCCGATCTTCAATCCGGCCTCTTTAGCCAAACGGTTATCGGGACGCACGCCGATAGACAATATGACCAAATCGGCCTGTAAGGCTTTACCACTTTTCAATTCTACTTGCAATCCGTTCTCTGTTTTGCAGAAAGCAGCCACCGCTTCCTGAAGCAATAACCCCACTTTTCGATCTTTAAACTGCTGATGAACTACTGCGGCAATCTCGAAATCGACAGGTGTCATCACCTGATCCGCCATCTCGACAACAGTCACTTGTATACCCAGCTCATGAAGATTTTCCGCCATCTCCAGTCCGATAAAACCAGCTCCGACGACAACGGCTTTCTTCACTTCCTGACGGCCGGCCCACGCTTTGATCCGATCTGTATCAGCCACATTCCGGAGGGTAAAAATACCTTCGGTCCGAATCCCTTCCCAAGGTGGAAGTACCGGCTCGGCTCCCGGTGACAATACCAATTTATCGAACGACTCCCGATATGTCTTTCCTGTAGCCCAATCTTTTATAACGACCTGTTTATTTTCAGGCTCGATCGCTTTTACTTCCGATTTTATCCGAACTTCGATATTAAAACGGGCTTTGAAACTTTCGGGAGTCTGTACAAATAAACGCTCTCTTTCTTCGATCACCCCACCGATATAATAAGGTAATCCACAGTTCGCATATGAAATGTATTCTCCTTTTTCAAACAGTATTATTTCAGCCTGTTCATCCAATCTTCTCAAACGAGCCGCCGTAGACGCACCACCGGCAACTCCGCCGATAATCATATACTTCATGTCCGGTAATTTAAGAGGCTAAATAGGGTTTGATTATTTCTTCCAATCGAGGGACTCTGACTACCCCACTCTGGCGCCACAACATCCGTCCTTTTTTGAAAAGCATCAAAGTCGGTACAGACTGGATCTGATAAGCGTAAACACTTTGACGATTGGCAGGAACGTCTACATCTATCTTCAAAATCCGGACTTTATCCCCCAAACGCTCTTTCAATTCATCCAATATCGGATGCATCATTTTACACGGACCACACCAGGTCGCAAAATAGTCCACCAATACCGGTGTCTCACTATTTATAAACTCTTCAAATTTTTCCATAAGAACCTCCTTTTTATAATTAAATATTCAAACATACATTTATATAATAAATAAAAAAATAGCTTCCGGTTTCTCAACCTCCAGCCTTCATCATACAACGCATCACGTTAGTCACCCGATCGTCGGCCAGACGGTAATAGGCGTTACGTCCTTCACGCCGGATTTGAAGAATACCTTTTGCATACATATCCGTCAAATGATGGGAAATCAACGCCTGGCTACAAGCCATCTGTTCACAGATTTCCGAAACATTCAATTCCTCGTTCCTGGACAACAGACAAATGATAGCCAACCGATTCGGATGTGCTACCGCTTTCAAGGCATAAGCGATATGTTCAAGCTCTTCTTTCGTAAAACATTGTGTTCCCATAAAGCCGTCTAAAGTTTATAAAGTGTCCTATTCTCTGTCATTTCACAGTACAAATATATAAACATATATTTATATATAAATAGAAAAACCGAATATTAGTATTTTTTTAACATTCGATCCGTAATCTCAAAAAAAGAACTGCCTCATAAAATCCTTTCAAAGGCAGTTCAAAAATTCCACCTTGTCTTGCCCATCCCCTTATAAACATCATGTTTCCCGCATGAATACAAGCCTGCTAAAATAACACAGGCAACCATTCCTCTTGTAACTATCGGCCTACCTTATACATGAACGTTTATATAAACGTAAGGCAAATAAAAAAGCGCTTTTTGATAAAGCGCTTTTCTTTTATATAAAAGAAACATCTTATTTCTTCAATACTTCTTTTACCTGATCGGTGGTAACCATTTGTTCTTTGAACATATAGGCACCAGTTTTCGGAGATTTAACCATTTTGATTACTTTTGCATAACCACGACCATCTCCGGTTTTCAATGTTGCAACGGTTTTCTTTGCCATAGTTCAATTATTTTATTTCACGGTGTAACGTTACTCTTTTCAAATACGGATTGTACTTTTTCAGTTCCAATCTTTCAGGAGTATTCTTTCTATTCTTGGTAGTGATGTACCGGGACATTCCTGGCACGCCGGATTCTTTTTGTTCAGTACATTCAAGAATCACCTGCACTCTGTTTCCTTTGCTTTTCTTTGCCATCGTCAGTGATTTTAAATAGTTTTAATTAATCCAGCAGCAGTAGCATCTTTTAAACATGCATTTAAACCTCTTTTATTAATCAAACGAAGACCATCGGCTGAAACATTCAGGCGAATCCATCTGTCTTCTTCTGGCCAATAAAAATTTCTCTTGAACAGGTTGATCGAGAATGTTCTCTTTACTCTTCTTTTAGAGTGAGATACATGGTTTCCACCCATTGCTCTTTTTCCGGTTATTTGACAAACTCTTGACATCTCTCAGTATTTTTTATAAACGCTTTCCAAACAGGATGCAAAGGAAATACATTTTTTTCAGATAAGCAAATGTCTTACAAAAAAAGTTCGAATAATTTCCCCGTCATGGATTTATACCTGCCTCAAACTGGGAACAATAACTGTCCGCAGTCCCCGTTTTTACTATATTTATCCGTTTATTTGCACTTTAGCCTATTAAATAGCTATCTTTGTGTGTAAAGATCAAAAACAATTTTACCTCACTTTTATGAAAAAAATTATGTATGTCATTTGTTTTGCAGGAATAGTGGTGCAATCCTGCAATCACCCCCAACCGGTTACGGACAATCCGTTTTTAATCCCATTCGATACTCCTTTCGAAGTGCCTCCTTTCGACAAAATTCAGAATCGTCATTACCTTCCGGCTTTCCGGGAAGGGATAAAAGAACAGGAAGCAGAAATTCAGGCCATCCTGAAAAATCCGGAAGCTCCCACTTTTGCCAATACCGTCGAGGCCATGGAAAAATCGGGGCAGTTGTTAAACAAGGTATCTTATGTGTTTTTCAATCTCCGGGAAGCCAATACGAACGATTCGATCAATGCCATTGCAGAGGAGATTATGCCCGAAATCACGGCTCATACGGACGGTATAAATCTGAACGCCGAGCTATTTGCCCGGATCAAAACGGTATACGATAACCAGGACAAAGAAAATCTGACTACGGAACAAAAAATGGTATTGAAAAAATATTACAACAACTTTGTTCGTGGTGGTGCCAATCTTTCGGCAGAAGACAAGGAAAAATTCAAAAAAATCAATAGTGAACTGGCTTTACTGAGTTTGAAATTCGGAGCCAACCAATTGCATGAAACGAATACCTACCGGTTGGTGATCGATAATGAAAAAGACCTGAGCGGGCTCCCGCAAGGTGTCATCGCTGCTGCTGCCGAGACAGCGAAAGAAAACGGTTTGGAAGGGAAATGGGTATTCACTTTGCAGAATCCCAGTATTATGCCTTTCCTGCAATATGCAGACAACCGTAATCTGCGCGAACAGATCTACAAAGCCTATATCGACCGGGGCAGTCAGGACAATGCATACAACAATTGGGCCAACATCAGCAAAATGGTTTCTTTACGGGTACAAAAAGCCCGGCTGTTAGGCTTCCCCGACTATGCCAGCTATGTCCTCGACGATAATATGGCTAAAAATTCGGAGAACGTATATCAATTATGTAATCGAATTTGGGAAGCGGCATTACCGATCTCCAGGCAAGAAGCCCGGGAACTACAGAAAATGATCGATAAAACCGGAGGACGGTTCAAACTAGCTCCCTGGGACTGGCGCTATTATGCTGAAAAATTGAAAAAAGAGAAATACGGGTTGAACGAAACCGAAATCAGCCAATATTTTCCGCTGGAAGAAGTCCGTAAAGGTGCTTTTTATGTAGCCAACAAGTTATATGGCCTGACTTTCGAACAACTCGACAACCTTCCTCTTCCCCACCCCGAAGCCCTGGCATTCGAAGTCAAAGATGCCGACGGTAAACACATCGGAATATATTATGCCGATTATTTTCCACGGGCCGGTAAAAGCAGCGGCGCCTGGATGGACGCTTTCCGCCCGCAATCTAAATTATTGAATTCCAGTCCGGTCATTACCAATGTCTGCAATTTCACCAAACCGGCCGGAGATATGCCCGCCTTGCTTACTTTCGATGAAGCCTGTACCCTATTCCATGAGTTCGGGCATGCTTTACACGGACTACTATCCGAATGTACTTACCCCAGTGTGGCAGGCACCTCGGTTGCCCGCGATTTTGTCGAATTGCCTTCCCAGGTGATGGAAAACTGGGCCGGAGATCCCGAAGTTTTAAAAATCTATACCCACCATTGGCAAACCGGTGAACCGATGCCCCAGGAGTTAATCGATAAAATTCAAAACAGCAGTCATTTCAATCAGGGTTTCGTTGTGACGGAATTTATGTCGGCCGCCCTATTGGATATGGCGTACCACACTATTCAAAACAGCGATCCGATCGATGCGGAAAAATTCGAAAAAGAAGTACTGGATAAGATCGGTTTAATACCTGAAATCACCGTCCGCTACCGCAGTCCTTATTTCGGACATATTTTCAACGGAGGTTATTCGGCAGGCTACTATGCCTACACCTGGGCAGAAGTGTTGGATGCAGATGCTTTTGCTGCATTCAAGGAAACCGGAGATATTTTCAATCCGGAGAAAGCCAAAGCTTTCCGGGAAAATATACTCTCCCGGGGAGGTTCGGACGATCCGATGAAACTTTATAAACAATTCCGGGGCAAAGAACCCGGCATCGAACCGCTATTGGAAAGAAAAGGACTGAAAAAATAATGTTCTTTCGTGACCGGCACTTTACTGATCGGCGGAACTTCGTTCGGGATAAACACTGACTCCCGACCCGAGTTCCGCCGATTCATTTCTAAAGGATTCCGATCGAAACCAAGCCGATCTACCTTATTTCATTTCCTCTATCGCTTTCGTAATAGCATTGAACACTTCCTCTACCGGACAATTTCCTTCGACATCGATATGCACTCCCTTCTTCTTATAATGATTAGCCACGTGGACGGTTTTATCATTATATTCCCGGAACCGTTTAGCAATCGCCTCTTCGTTATCGTCAGCCCGTCCTTCGATTTTAGCCCGTTCGAGCATCCGGCGTTTTAATTCTTCGAAAGGGACATGGATACAGATCAATCCTTTCAAAGGAGTACCTTCCTTTTCCAACATCCGGTCGAGAATCTCAGCCTGAGCCACAGTACGGGGAAAACCATCGAACAGGAATCCGTTCACTCCCCGATGCTGAGCCATACTATTTTCGATCAGTCTCACCACAAATTCATCAGACAACAATTCGCCCCTTGCGATAATCTCTTCCGCTATTTTACCTAACTCGGTTCCTTCCGCAATTTCCTTGCGGATCATATCTCCTGTCGAAAGATGGGCCAGATTATATTTCTCTACAATCTTTTTTGCCTGAGTACCTTTTCCTGCTCCCGGAGGACCAAATAATGCAATGTTTAACATGTTCGTCAATTTTTGTCTGTGGACGGGTCCACTTTTGTTTTATATGTATCTGATTAAAAATAAGCAATCATCCTCCTCCGACCATACTCCCCGGAAGAAATACGATCGGAGTTCAAAGATAAAAAAAATATGTAAAGCTTAAAAGTAAAAGGTTAAAAATCATAAAAACTCACATTTTATTGACCCTATTTTGAAACGTCCTCCCCCCAAACTACGTTATTCCGGTAAGTTTTGACATTAAAATACAAGTTCATTGACACCTCTATTATTTTAAATCAAAAGATAATAACAACAAACGAAATGTAATGTCAATATTATAAGTTACTTAATTATAAAAATGTTATGAAAAAAGGATTAATGTTAATTGTTTTGGTTGCTGGTCTATGTGGAATAACAAAGGCCCAGGCGCAAGTCGAGGAAGTCATTATAGAACAACGTCTTCCGGGATACAAAACCTCATTTGAAGCCAACCCATTCTGGCATAACTGGTTTGTTTCTGCAAATTTTGGAGCGAATGCTTTCTTTGCCGAACATTCCTCACAGGCAAAATTTAAAAACACGATTACTTTTATGCCTGAGTTGGCTGTAGGTAAAATGTTCAACCCCTGGTGGGGATTACGGTTACAAGGCGGTGGCGGAGCATTACACGGTTTCACCGATAATGCCGGAAGTATGTTACACATGCATTATATGCACATGAACATCGACTTTATGATGGGATTGATAAATTTCTTCGCGAAATACAACCCCGACCGTAAATTCGATATCGTTCCTTTCTTCGGTGTCGGAGGTATGACCCGGAAACATCAGCAATCTTTCACCATCCATGGCGGTATTCAAGCCAAATACAAGATTTCTGAAAGATTCGATGCCAACATCGAATTCCAGGGCATGATCTTCAACGATAAGATGGTAGAAACCGGTGGTTTCCCGAACGATGGGCTGGGTGGACTTACTGCAGGGGTTACCTATTATTTCAAAGGCAGAGGTTTCCGTACCGCACCGAAACAAGCTGTCATCGACGAAATGGCTGCCGCCAACCTGGTATTAGCTAATCAAGTGACTCAGTTACAGAACCGTCCGCCAGAGATCAAAGTTATCGAGAAAGAAGTGGTTAGACCGGTTGAAACGAAAAATGTAGAAATCGTAGAATCTATCCCCTCTACCATCCCGTTCAAATTCAATAGCGCCGTGGTTCAGGATATTTATGACCCGTTGATCTACAATATCGGAACTTTCATGAAAAACAACCCGGATGTCAAAATCCGCATCGTAGGTTATGCCGATAAATTCGGTCCGATCAATGTAAATCTCCGGATTTCACAAGAAAGAGCCGAGGCTGTCGCCAATATGTTGAAAAAAGATTACGGCATCAATTCTAACCGGATGGTTATCGAATATGTAGGTAAAGAAAAACCTTACTACAAAAACAACAACAAATGGAATCGTTGTGCCATGGTTGAAATCATCAAATAACCCTTCTGTTTCCTTAGGTATAAAGTCCGGACTTTACATCCGGACTTTTCTTTTAAATATTTTCTTCACTTTCCCCCAGCATTTCAGGTTTCACTTCATCCTCGTACCCTTCAAACTGCCAGCGGGCATGTCGGTACTAGCCGAAGTCCGACCGATAAAAGAAATTATTTTGTATTTTTGTCCGGCTAAGTCGAATTATATGCTTAGCTTTTCAGCATATGGCCCAAAAACAATATCAGAAAAAACATAAAAAAGCGGTTTCTTCTCACCGGCACCACCACAAGTTCAAGCTATTGAAATACGGGGTGCTATTTATCCTGTTTCTCGCAATCGGTATCACTCTATTTGTCTACTCGGTATATGCCGGTCTTTGGGGTAAGCTACCGGATTATGCCGAATTGCGGGATATCCGTAATGACGAAGCTTCGGAATTGTATAGCGAAGACAACTTGCTGATCGGTAAATATTATGTCGAAAACCGTACCAATGTCAATTTCAATCATATTTCCCCTTATGCCGTCAAAGCCCTGATCGCGACCGAAGATGTCCGTTTTTACGAACATGAAGGCGTAGACAAAATCAGTATGCTGAGGGTATTTTTCAAAACTGTTCTGCTGGGACACCGTAGTTCAGGCGGCGGAAGTACGCTCAGTCAGCAATTGGCTAAAAATCTGTATCCCCGGGACGAACAGCAGGTGACCTTTATACCGGTTGTGAAACTCAAAGAAATGTTTACAGCCCATCGTTTGGAAAACATTTATAGCAAAGACGATATCCTCACCCTTTACCTGAACACGGTATCTTTCGGGGAAAATACATTCGGTATCGAGAGTGCCGCTCAAAAATATTTTTCAACCTCTGCTTCCGATCTGACTATCCCTCAGGCAGCCACGTTGATCGGTATGCTCAAAGGACCTTCGCGTTACAATCCGCGTCTGCATCCGGAAAGGGCGCTCAACCGTCGCAACACGGTAATCGACCAAATGATGAAATACGATTATCTGGATGAAGAGACCGGTGAAAAAATAAAGCAGGAAGAACTACAGCTGCATTACATTCCGGTCAACCATTTTTCCGGTCTGGCTCCTTATTTACGCGAAAAAATACGCCGGGATGCCGACCGGATCCTCAAAGAATACAACGAAAAATACGGTACGAACTACAACCTATATAAGGACGGTCTTATCCTGAAAACAACTCTGGACGCAGAGATGCAGCAATATGCAGAAAATGCCGTTCAAGAGCACATGAAAAAATTACAGCAATCCTATTACATCCACCTGGATAAACAAGAACCCTGGGACAAAAATCCCGCGATACTGAAAAATGCTATTCAGAACAGTACGGTCTATCAACGATTGAAACATCAGGGATTGGCTGAAAAAGACATACTGAAAATTCTGAATGAAAAAAAAGCGATGCTGGTATACAGCCCGGAAGAGGGAGAAATGCGGGTAGATTATTCTTCGATCGATTCGATCAAGCATTATCTGAAGATTTTGCATCCGGCAATGATTGCTGTGGAACCACAATCCGGGAAAGTAAAAGCCTGGGTCGGTGATCTGAACTATAAATATTTCCAATACGACCAGGTTGAAGCCCCGCGCCAGGTAGGATCGGTCTTTAAACCGGTCGTATACAGTGCAGCTATACATCAGGGGACCCGTCTGGACGCTTATTACAAAAATGAACAGAAAACCTATCCGGAATATGACGACTGGTCCCCACGCAATTCGGACAACAATTACGAGGGATATTACACCTTGAAAGGAGCCCTTAGTAAATCGATCAATACCATCGCTGTCGAAGTATTGCTTCAGACGGGCATAGACACCGTTATCGATCATGCCCGCCGTTTGGGTATCACCTCCGAGCTTCCTCCCTATCCTTCTTTAGCCTTGGGAGTAGCCGATATCCCCTTGCAGGAAATGGTTCGTCCTTTTATGACTTTTGCCAATAACGGAAACCTCCGTCCGATTTATTACCTGGAAGAAATCAAGGACCGCCAAGGTAATCTGATATTCAAAGCTCAGCCCGAAATTCCCCGGCAAGTACTGCCTGAAAACGAAGCCCATTTAATGAGCAATATGCTTTCGGCAGTCATCGACGAAGGAACAGGGCAAAGATTGCGTTCGGTATACGGTCTGCATAATGAAATGGCCGGGAAAACCGGTACGACCCAAAATCAGGTAGACGGCTGGTTTATCGGATATAATCCCCAGATAGTCGTCGGAATCAGAGTCGGAGCCAACGATGTAAACATCCATTTCAACACCATCCGTTTAGGACAAGGCGCCAATATGGCTATGCCTATTTTCGGCCGGTTTATGAAAGATTGCCTGGAGAGCCCGAATTATCAGGTTTGGAACAGACTCTCCTTCCCTTTTGCCTTACCACCTCAGCAAAAAGAAACGGAAATACCGACCTTCAAAGAACATTTGAACCTGCTCGAAAAGATCTCGAACCGTAAACTGGAAAAAGTGAAACATCCCGGAACTACCGAAGAAAAAACCAAAGAAAAGAAAGGATTTTTCCGACGGTTATTTAAGAAGAAAGAGGCGAAATAATACAAACTCCGGTTCCGTCCGGCCACACCCGCAGGTCCATAGACTTTATGAACTTATTCAAACCTACCATAAATTTGGAGAAACGGAGAATGAAAGTTTATTCTTCTTTTCTCCATTGTCCCCAAGAAAAGGTATCTTTATTCCGTCTATTCTTTCAGTCCATAAGCCTGTTGTGCCAAACGTTTCACAATGACCACAAAACCACCGGTCAAAAGCAGGTTGAGTACCAAACTCAATACAGAAATAATCAGAGCGGGACCGCCCAGATTATAGCCCATAGCGATGACAATAATTCCGGCCCCAACTTCCCCCCGGGTGAACATACCGACAGAAAGGGCGAGTCTCTCTTCCAATTGCCGATCCCGATAGAAAAACAACGGAAACATCTTTCCCAAATTCGAAAGTAAAGTAACAACGATCACATGCACAATCAATACCTCCCAGGAAGGCATAGGCTGTGCAGCAATAATCCCCACAGCTTCTGTAATCCGGTGTCCATGATTGATACCGATAAACTGAGGTGTACTCAACCCCACCAGAAACATAAACAGATAAGAAATCATTCCGGTTATCTTTTCGTCCCGGTTCCCGTGTTGATGGACAGTCTTCATCACCATTCCCAAGACAAAGGCAGGCAACAATACTTCGATATGAATCGCTCCGTCAGCTCCCATCATCCACTTGGTCAAAAGATAAATACTTTCCGTTACAGCTACGATACATACAGCATAAAATAAAATAGATTTCCAGGTTTGGGACAACCGGATCGTTCCCAGTTTTTTCCAACCGATCACTAATAAAAAAGTGATCACAATCACCACGGCAAATAACTGCCACTTAAAACCGATCATAAATATTTGCAAGGGAATCATCAGTAAGATCGTATCGAGATCGTCGAAGATCGCCAGCACCTGGGTCTTCTTATAGATCCACTCGCGCCGTAACCCGGCAGCAGCCAGCATGGTAAACAATATACCGGCAGAAGTAGGGGCCGCAAACCGGCTCAATAATAAATTCTCTTTCCAGGCATCCCAATTCCCGAATAAATCGGCAGGCAATAAGAACATATAATAAAAAGCGACCATAATCCAGGGCACGGCAGCAGTAGCCATAGCTATAAAATAATCGGCAGCATAAGATCTCCATTTCGTTTTATCCAATTCGAATTCCCGCCCGACATTAATCATAATAAATGCCAGACAAACGAACATCAAAGTCTTCGCTACCTTTTCAGCTGTCAGGAATGCCTCCCCCAACCAAACCGGTAAACACTGTGAAAGAACTAACCCTAAAACCAAAAATAAAGAAAACAAGAAGACTTTTTTCATTTACAACCAATTAATTATTTATGAATCAACAAAATACCCTATCTTTATATTTTCAGCAAAGATAAACCGCAGAGGCACATCCTCCAAACCTCAGACCGGAGAAACGTTAAAAAATTCTGAAATAATTACAATTGTTGTAAAATTTTAAAAAATCGAAGCACTGACCAAGACGACACCCATAATAAACATGCCTAAAATAATACTCTGTACCGACACCTTCCGGTTCCCTTTCAGTTGGGAATTGGGAATCAGTTCATTCAGTGCAGTGGCTACCAATAGTCCGGAAAGAAAAGCTTTCAGTATTCCGGTTAAAACCGGATTAGAATATTTCAGAATAAAAATATAAGCCATCAGGGCTCCGATCGGTTCGAATAAGGAAGCGATCACACTGTAGAATATAGCCCGGCGGCGATTCATCGAATCACTGATTTTATTAAACAGGGCTCCGATCGTCATCCCTTCGGGAAAGTTGTGGACAATAATAGAAAGAACCAGAGGAATAGCCACCAAAGGAGTAGCCAAAAACGACAGAAAAGTCGCCAGCCCTTCGACGAAACTATGGGCGGTAATCGTCAGAAGCACCAATATCGCTACCCGCCGGTAATATTGAAGTGAAGCGTCGTAGCGTTCCACCTCTTTTTTCTTCCACAACTTCACCAGATATCCTAAAGGATACAACAAAACGATACCGACAAAAAACCAGACCGTACTGGTGATTTTCGTCTGAGCATAAGACAATTGGGAGGATAGGATGCTGATCGAATCGGGCATCAGTTTCATAAAAGCGGTATAAATCATTATTCCGGCTGCAAATCCCAAAATGACCGAGAGGGTAACCTGGTTGACTTTTCTGAAATATAACGACGTCATCGCTCCCATAAAAGTAGAAATCGCTGCAACCAGAGTCATAATAAAAGCTAACCAAATATCAGATGACGCAAAACTTGTCATGATCTATCCGTATTTCCTATTCATACTGAATCACCTGTGGTTTTGTTACGTGATAATCATAAAAACTGCCTCTGTTCCCACTGGAAAGTATCGCTTGAAAACTCCTGCCATCCTCAGGAATAGTAGGATAAACGGCAAAACGAAAAGAAATATTTTTAATGACGACATTATCGTTTCTCAGGTTGACTCCTACCCCGAATCCCCAATATGTTTTGCTGTGTACCAATTTTTTATTGTCGGCGG
This sequence comes from Odoribacter sp. N15.MGS-14, assembly GCF_000980245.1. NCBI lineage: Bacteria > Pseudomonadati > Bacteroidota > Bacteroidia > Bacteroidales > Odoribacteraceae > Odoribacter > Odoribacter sp. N15.MGS-14. The sequence goes on along the minus strand of NZ_LARE01000014.1, from coordinate 10,512 downwards.
CAATCACACCGAAATCACAGAAAGAAGAAATGGAAACCCGGAATCCTTTTTTAATATAGGGCAAGAAAAAAGTAGTCGCCAAAGAAGACGACAGTTTTTGATTTCCTCTTAGTGTATCGGATGAAAATCCGCGAATATTCCGATCTTCCATATACAAAAAATCGCCCGGATAACGCCGGATTCCTTTCACATAATGTACGTCGTTATAGAAACGGAATTTAAAACTGCCCCAGCTACACAAATTACTGATATGACTGGCTCCCAATTTCAGCGTTCCCCGGGTGAAACCGTCTTCGTTGACATAAGACCCCAAGGCTGCTTCCAGGGCGTAATAACGCTCGTCGTATTTATTAAAATGGGAATAGTGACACTCTCCGGCGATATAGCCATAATTATCGAATTCACTCTTTTCATACCCCGTGGTCAGACTAAGCATCAATCCCGTAGGAATATCTTCCGTACGCCCGAAATCATAGATCAGATTGGCCTTATAATACTTCATTTTGATGTAAGTAAAAGCGGCAAAATAATCCCTCCGGTTATAATACAAATGGTTGGTATCGTCTGTAACCAAAGGACGATTGTTGAAAAGGGTCGTGAAAAAACGACCCGTCAGAAACATATTCTGGTTATAGCTATACCGGTAAGGCAACAAAAAAGATTTACCTAACCATACGTCCTGATAATGATAATTGAACAACTCTTCCAACCGGTTTACATTCCGGTCCGGTAAATCATCCGAATAAAAAACACGTCCTACTCCCATCCCTCCGGCCCATTTCATCCGGTTGGTCAGGAATTGCCTTTCGACATCTACGAAAACTTCTTTTTCACGGTAATCATTGCGGTAATATCCCCGGATGTTGATATGAGTCCCCCAAAGACTGTTTACCTTATATTCCAACTCATTTCCCCATTTTTTGTCTTTGGTTCCCCGGTAACTGAACTCATAATTCAGGACATGTCCCAATTTCATAAAGTTTTTATTTTCGAGTCCGATATCGAAAGAATTCAAGAAATTCGATTCGACCGTCGCTCCCCACGAAAGCTGATCTTTACAAATGAGGGTAACATTCACCTGGGCAGGGTTGTCCGGATCTTCCGTAACGATCATATTCGCATCATCGATATAATCCAATCTTCTCAACAAAATTTCATTTTGCACCAACTCAAAAGGTACCAATAACATGCCGGGTTTTATCGTCAACTGCCTGCGGATCACTTTTTCGGCCGTTTTCATATGGGTTTTGTTGGCTAAAGTTTTCAGCCATCCCATATCTTCCTCGAAATAAGTGGTATCGTAAACACTAGTTCCATAAGGAGGCAGAACAACAATAGAAATATCATGAATCACTTTCCCGGAATAAGCTTTAAACCTTTCCTCACTGTTCTGGGTACGCATAACATTCAGATAGCCGCGGCGGGGATTGACGAAGACCATTTTATAAAGTTCTTTCGTCCATTTCGCCTTATAGGCAAAGTCTTTAATCTTGGTATATTCATACCGCAGGGTATCCCGGATCAGACTATCCGGTAAATAGACCGGAGACATCTTCATCTGTGCCTCAGAAACCGGTAAGGTCATCAGTGGCAAGGAATCCCGCTCCAAAAGATGTTGTAAAGACTGTGCCTGTAAACTTTTCTTAACGGTATCCAGGCGCACAGAATCTTGTACTGCCGGAATCCTATGGTCTATAGCCAGTACCCTTCCAACCCAAAAACAAATGATGAGTGTAAATACGATTCTCTTCATCATTTTCCCTCACTCCTCTCTATTTTTCTACAATCAATTTTTCGAAGCCAGGTGAAATCCAGTTTTTCATTTTTCCCTCTTCCAGATAAATAAAAGCGCCTTCCAGTTCAGGATCGGCCAAAACAATCTGCCGGGCTTTTTGCAATCCCAATACCATAAAAGCAGTGGCATAAGCATCGGCTTCCATACAGGTAGGAGCATAAACCGATGCACTGAGCACTTCGGTCTGAACAGGATAACCTGTCTTGGGATTTATCGTATGGGCATACTTTTTACCGTCGTGCACATAAAAATTCCGGTAGTTGCCCGAAGTAGCCAAAGCCCCCTGACTCAGTCCGGCAATCATTTGTAACCGGCGGTTCCGAGCGGTCACATCTTCCTCGGGACGGTCGATTCCTATCCGCCAGGGCCGTTTTTTACTGCTTTGTCCTTTGGCCCTGACCTCTCCTCCGATCTCTACCATATAATCGTTCAAGCCTTTACGCTCGAAGTATTCGGCCACCAAATCTACTCCAAGTCCTTTAGCAATAGAACTGGCATCCAGCGTAATTTCCGGGTATTTTTTCTGCAATTTCCCCTCCGTCAAAGTCAGTAAATCCATACCTACAAATTGCCGTAATGTATCTATACGGGCAGAATCCGGGAAAGAATTTTGTTTAAAACCGAATCCCCAGGCATTGACCAAAGGTCCGACCGTAATATCGAAAGCTCCTTCGGTTTTCCGGTTTACTTGCAAAGCCATCGCATACATTTTCTGAAACAGAGCATCTGTACTATCCGTCTCGTTGCGGTTCAGACGGGCAATAACCGATTCGGGATTAAACATGGAAAGAGAAGCGTTTACCGACTCCATTTGCCGGAGGATTTCCTCTTTCAAATCCTCGTCAGAAGCATAGGATATATGATAAAATGTACCGTAAATCTTTCCTTCGGTATACCGATATTGCTGTACCGGTGTACAACCTCCGATCCCTAACCCCCAGGCCAAACAGATGCAAATCCAATATTTTCCCATTTATTTCCGTTTTTATTACAATTACTCCAATTTAAAAATAATAGCCGAGATTGAAATACACCCCTAATTTCTGGTCCCAATTGGACATATCGAAGGTGACACTGATCGGTCCGATAATGGAATTATAAGCATAACCGGCACCTCCACCCCAAACATCGTCTCCTTTCAGAATATCGAAAAAGCTTTCCGACTGTTTGGCATAATTCCCGGTTAAAGTGATGTAATGCCTCATTCCCAAGCGATATCTCAACTGTAAACGCCCCACGACCACCGAATTATCGAACACCTGCAGATTATGGATACCGTAAAAAGGCAATTGCTGATTCATATACCTTCCGGCTACTTCTCCACCGACATAATTCAGATAAGGAATGGCTATATCGCGTCCGATCAATACCCTTCCGTACAAAGCCGGCAAAAGATATACCCTACGGGTCAGCCGGACGGTCGGTTCGAAATCGGCCGATAAGGCCGAAAAAGGAGCATGCCCGTCATAATTGACCATATTATCGGTGTAAAGTGAATAATCAGCCCGGAAACTCATCCCCTTGTCCGGAAAATATTTCTTATCGTAAGTATCGAAATGAGCTAAAGCATAGTAGCTGGCAAATCCTTGTGACTTCAGATTTTCCGCTATATAATCGGTATTGTACAGGACGGATTTATAATTGAAATATTCATACCGTAACCCCAATTGAAATTTGAAATTCCGGAAATAAATATCCGATAAATTCAGGTCTCCGCGATGATAAGAGAAAGTAATATTATCGACTTTGTCTTTTTTATCGTACAGATTGATATCGTTGTATTTGAACATATAGGATACGCCCAATTTTCTCAGCATATTACTGCCGAAAGAATAATCCACCAATACGTAAGGGTTTTTATTCAAACGTCCGGTAATCGACAGTCTGGACCCCCTCAACGCCCTATGGCTAAGGGTTGTATTCAACAGGATCGAAGCCATTTCTTCCGAGTCGAAACGGAATCCCAGATTCAGTGAACTGGCCGGTTTTTCTTTCAGCCGTAGCGTCAGGTCATAAATCTGATCCCCGTTGAGGGCATAGTTTACATTGGCAAAAGCCCCGGTACCGTATAAAAAAGAAATCGCTTTGTGTAAATCATCCATGGTGATGACAGAAAATTCTTTGATCCCGATTTGCCGTTGTATCCATTTTTCATCTTTTTCCTTCACTCCTTCGATAGAAATTTTTCCTATAATAAGAGTGTCTGTTTCCAAAAACCTGTTTTCGAGATGGGGAGCAGCATCTTCGTCCGGTTCAAGACCGATCTGTTTCTTCAAAGCCATAATTTTATCCCAATTGGCCCGGGCTACCCGTTCTCCTCTTTGAATCATCGTATCGATAGCCTCCGCAGTAAAACTGGCCGCAGTAAATCCTTTCAGATCCGGATTCATATACAAATCCACCATCGCTTTATTATTCTCATAACTCTTCATGCCCATAAAAGCCGTCAGCTGATCGACGATCCCCATGATATTATCCAGTCCTTTCTCATCTTTCAACCCTGTGCTGAGATCCACCCCGATGGTAATTTCGGCTCCCATATTTTTAGCCACATCCACGGGAAAATTATTCGAGATACCTCCGTCTACCAATACCATACTATCGATAGTTACGGGAGCGAAGACTCCCGGGATAGCCATACTCGCCCGCATCGCCAAAGGCAGTATCCCCTTGTCCATCACCACTTCTTTCCCATCGATCATATTGGCCGACACACAAGCGAACGGAATCGGTAAATCCCGGAAAGGAATCGAATCGTGAAAACCGATGGTCAATTCGGAAAACAGATTATAAATATTCTGTCCGCTCACGAAACCTGCCGGTACCGAAAGACCTTTTTCCTGGGAAAAAGAAAGGGAAATGAGGTATTTCTCATTGGATTCTTTCTCGGTAAAAGGCTGGTTGAAACGATATACCTTATCGCTCAGCAAGAAAGGCCAGTTCTGCATCCTGACCAAACTATCCAGCGCCTTGGCATTATATCCGACAGCATACAACCCTCCGACAATAGCCCCCATACTCGTCCCGGAAATATAATCGATCGGAATCCCCGCTTCCTCGAGCACTTTCAGCACACCGATATGAGCAACTCCTTTCGCCCCCCCACCACTCAGCACGACTCCTACTTTTTTACGCTGTCCCAGCGTATCGGGACAAATCAAACAAAAAACAATCAGAACAGATAAAATATATCTCATAAGCGTATTCCAAATAATTTGACAATCATCCTAGCTACAAAGCTATGAAAACATTTGAAGATTCGGAAATTTGAGGATTTCGAAATTATTCCTAATTTTGCTATCCGTGTAAAAAAAATGACCATGGCAAAAATACTTGTAATCGACGACGAACGTAGCATCCGTAATTCGATGAAAGACATTCTCTCTTTCGAAGGACACGAAGTCGTATTAGCTGAAAACGGCATGGAGGGATTGGTGTCGGTGAAAACTGAAAAACCGGAGGTGGTGTTCTGTGATATCAAAATGCCTAAAATGGAAGGAATCGAGGTACTGGAACGAATCAAAGAATTTACTTCCGATGTGCCGGTCATCATGATATCGGGACACGGCACCATAGATACAGCTATCGAAGCCATCAAAAAAGGAGCTTACGATTTCATCGAGAAACCGCTGGACCTGAACCGGATTCTGATTACGATCAAAAACGCAACGGACAAAAACCAGCTTATCGAGGAGACCCAAAAGCTAAAAACCAAAGTCAGTAAGAAATACGAGATGATCGGCCATTCGGATGCATTGAATCATATCCGTATCATGATCGATAAAGTGGCGGTTTCCGATGCCCGGGTACTCATCACTGGACCGAACGGTTGTGGTAAAGAATTGGTAGCCCATCAGTTGCACGAAAAAAGTCACCGTAACGACAGAGCTTTTATAGAAGTCAACTGTGCAGCTATTCCTTCGGAGCTGATCGAAAGCGAACTGTTCGGACACGAAAAAGGATCGTTCACTTCGGCGATCAAACAGAAGAAAGGGAAATTCGAACTAGCCTCGGGAGGGACTTTATTCCTCGACGAAATCGGGGATATGAGCCTGGAAGCACAGGCTAAAGTACTCCGGGCCTTACAGGAAAATAAAATCAGCCGGATCGGAAGCGACACGGATATTCAGATAGATGTGCGGGTCATCGCAGCAACCAATAAAAATTTGAAAGAAGAGATTGCCAAAGGACGGTTTCGGGAAGATTTATACCACCGTCTGAGTGTTATAATTATCGAAGTTCCCCCTTTGAAAGACCGTCCGGAAGATATCGACGAGTTAGTGACCTATTTTCTGGAAACCATTTGCAACGAAATGGGGATAGCACAAAAAAATATTACACCGGAAGCTTTACAAGCGCTGAAAAGTTACGAATGGACCGGAAATATCCGTGAACTCCGCAACGTCGTCGAACGTTTGATTATTCTCGGAAGCCCGACAATCACAGCAGAAGAAGTCAGCATGTATAAATAACCCCGATTCATGGATAAATTTCATCTCGTCATCACCGGCCGGAGAAATACCGGAAAAAGTTCTATCGCCAACACGATTTTACAACAGGACAAAGCCGTTGTCTCCCCCATTGCCGGCACGACAACAGACCCGGTAAAGAAAAGTTATGAAATCCCGGGAGTTGCATCGGTCGTTTTAATCGACACTGCCGGAACGGATGACGAAGGTGAACTCGGGGAATTAAGGGTAAAAAAAACGTTCGAAACCATCCGGCAAGCCGATGCAGCCTTACTGGTAATCACCGGCAACCGATTCGGTCATTTCGAAGAAATACTGACCGAAGAATTTCAAAAGTTAAAACTTCCTTTTTTGATCGTACACAATAAATCGGACCTGGAACCTTTACAGGAGCAACTTCGGGAAAAACTCTTGCAAAAATACGGTACCCCGGTTATCGGTTTCTCCACTTGCCAGGCTAAAAGAGAAATGCTGATTCAAAAAATCGGCACTTTGGTAAACCGGCAAAATTCTTCCTCTCTGTTAGGGGATCTGGTTTGTCCCGGCCAAGTGGTTATGCTGGTCACCCCCATCGATTCGGAAGCTCCGACAGGCCGGATGATCTTGCCTCAGGTACAAATGTTAAGAGAGATATTGGACCGGCATGGTATCGGTATTGTCGTCCAACCCGAAGAAATCACGACTTATTTTCAGCGGAATTCGTTACGACCGGACCTGGTAATCACAGATAGTCAGGTATTCGGCAAAATAGCCCCCTGGATTCCCCAGGATATTCCTTTCACCAGTTTCAGCATTATTCTGGCACACCATAAAGGCAATTTCGACCGATATCTGGCCGGGACCTCCCGCATCCCGGAACTGAAAGACGGCGACCGGATTCTTCTGCTCGAATCCTGTTCCCATCATGTTTCCTGTGAAGATATCGGCCGGGTCAAAATCCCCGCCCTTCTTCGTAAGTATACCGGAAAGCAGCTGGAATTCGACCATATCGCCGGCTTAGACCGGATCGCACGTCCGATAACGGATTATGCCCTGATCATTCAATGCGGAGGCTGTATGATCACAGCCACCCAATTGCGCCACCGTCTGCAACCGGCCATCGATGCCCGGATTCCGGTCAGCAACTACGGCATGACTATCGCCTGGCTCCAGGGCATTTTCGACCGTGCAACTCAGGTATTTACTTGTTATCGTCCCAATCCATCCGTTTAAATCCTTGCCCCATAATCTCCTGAGCATTCAGGATCATGGTAAAAGCATGAGGATCGATATGCTGGATGGCCCGTTGCAAAGTAGTCACCTCTTTACGGTTGACGACCGTCATAATCATTTCTTTCTCCGAACGGTTCCACATCCCGTTGACCGGTACGATAGAGCCGCCCCGGTGTAATTCCGAAAGTATAAACCGACGTAATTCTTCTGTTTTTTCGGATATGATGAAAAAAGTTTTATCGCTGGAATACCCACCGATGACAATATCGATTACTTTCCCCATAATAAAAATAGTGATCAGGGAATAAAACGGAGTTTTCCAATCCGGGAAAGCCACAAAACCCAATACCACGATAATCAGGTCGACAGTCATCTGCATCATCCCCAAAGGCCTGCGGGTCAATTTATGTAATACGGCAGCCAAAACATCCGTACCGGCACTCGAAGAACGGGTCTTGAAAATCAATCCGGCTCCGACTCCGATAACCACACCTCCGAAGATACTGGCCAACAATACCCCTTCCTTCGTTGCATCGGGATTGTCGATACCTCCTTTGACCAATTGCAGGGGATCATGTGCAAATTCTGCCGTATAGCCACACCAATGTTCCAGAGCCCACGGAAAACCGTCGGCAAACAAAGCTACCAACCAAAAGCAGATAAAAGTCCTCAAACCGAAATCACGGCCTAATATTTTAAAACCGATCAAACTCAACGGCAGGTTAAAACACAATGCCGCCATACCGATCGGGAATCCCAGTTTCCAGTTCAAAATGGTAGAAATACCATAAATTCCTCCCGGAACGATCTGGTAGGGAGTCATGAAAAAAGTGTAACCGGTCGCTATCACCATAGATCCCAATAAAAGAGTTCCCCAAGTTTGAAACCACCGGGCCGAAAAAATTTTTTCCTTGTAGAAGGAAACTTTTGTAACATTCATAATCAGACAATTAAATTACACGCTGTAAAAAACGATCGCCACCTCCACCACCTCTCCCAATTCGCGCGCAAAGATACCACCCGCTTCAACAATAAAACATGACATTTGTCATCCTTTTACACGAATCGGAGAGGGATAAAACATAAAATACCGGGGTTATGCAATCGTTGGAACACTTAACAATCCTCAAAACCTCATTTTCTTCCGTTAAAAAAACTATCTTTGCCCATAAATGTCATAGAAAATAGCTATAATTGCACAAAATTTTGTGTTTTGTGCAATTTAAAGTCACAACCGCAAGATTTATGAGAACAAAATTAAGTAAGACAAAGAATAAAATCATACATGTTGCCAAGTCTCTTTTCTCAGAAATGAGCGTTTATAAAGCAACGATGAATGATATTGCTCAGGCAGCAAACATGAGTCGGCGGACTTTATATATGCATTTTAAGAGTAAAGAAGAGATTTATCACTATGTAGTCGAGGATCATGTCAAAGACATTAATGAGAAATTGCAGAAGGCCGCAGACTCTGCACTTCCTCCCGACCGCAAATTAAAATTATATATTTTAGCGCGGTTCAATGTGATCGACAATCTGGTCCGTCAGAACAAATACATCCGTTATGATTTTATTTTCAACAATTTGCGAGTTGAACAGTTGCGTAAGGGTATCGATATGAAAGAACGGCAATTGCTAACCCGTATCTTGCAGAACGGTAAAGAGCAAGGCCTCTTCAATATCAATAATCCTTCCTCATTCGCAAAAACGCTGCTGATTATGTTCAAAAGTCTGGAGCAACCCTTTATTATCATCGGGCACCGGAAAAGGAATTATCAGTCGCTGCGTGAATATGTCGACTTACTATTTAATGGAATATTAAACAAAGGCTGAGGATATGGCATACTTCTTGTTAGCACGAAGGTTTGATGTCAAAATCACAGCTAACAGAAACATAATGCTAAATCTATGGAATTGTTTATCAACAAAATTTCCCACTATTTACCGGACTCTGTGGTTCCTAATTCTTACTTCAAGGAAGTAAACGGTCTGGACGACGAATGGATTTATTCCCGGACCGGTATCAAAAACCGCAGTAAAGCAGCTGCAAATGAAAACACCAATACGATGGGGATAAAAGCAGTGGATCTTGCCACCACCGATTTGCCTTATCCCATGGAGGAAATCGATTTAATCATCGCAGCAACCTATTCCCCCTACGATACCGTTGCTACCCCGGCCCATATGGTGCAACGCCGTTATCACATCGAGCACGCCAAATGTGTGAGTGTTTCCTCAGCCTGTTCTTCTTTTATCAATGCGATGGAAATTGCACAAGGCTATTTTGCTCTGGGGAAAGCGACCAAAGCCCTGATCATCGGAGCAGAACACAACACAGCTTATGCCAACGAAAACGATCCGCAAAGCGGCCACCTATGGGGAGACGGTGCTGTAGCGTTTTTTGTCTCTGCCGGGAATTATAGCGGGCATGATCCCCGAATTATCGATATCTATACCCAAGGTCTGGGACACATCGGCAAAGCAGCCGAAGCGGTGTATCTCCGCCCACAGAACGGTGGCATCGGAATGCCTGAAGGACGCGATGTATTTATCAATGCCTGTCATTATATGGTCGAAGCTTTAGAAAAGGTAACCCAAAGTTATGGTAAGACTGTCCAGGATTTGAATTGGATTTCTTCGCATCAGGCCAACCAGCGCATTATCAAAACGATAGCCAGGCAAACCGATATCCCGGAGGAACGTTTTCTGATGAATATCGAACAACGAGGTAACACCGGCAGCCCGAGCTGTGCCATCTCTCTCTCCGAAAACCTGCATAAAGTGAAACCCGGAGACCTGGTCGGCCTTACCGTTTTCGGCGGGGGCTACTCCTGCGGAGCAATGCTGTTACAGTTCTAAAAGCTGAGTGTATAATTAAAACGTCCTATAATCTGAAAAAGGGAGAAAAGAAGAGTAACCTTCAATTCTCCCTTTCTTTAATTTTATGGCAGGTATATTTTTTCTTTCTATTCCGATTCCGGGTTTTGTGCCGTCAGACCGGTTCGCCTGGAACGGTCCGGTAAGGCTTTCCTTCAC
>NZ_LARE01000016.1:0-58171 GCF_000980245.1 Odoribacter sp. N15.MGS-14 | reverse complement strand
TAACTATTTCCTCATTAGCCAGTGCCACTGAACTTCCATCTGCCAGAATCAATTCCGCACTTCGCTTCGCAACAGGTACATGCTCCGCAACGGCAACCTCCGGTTGAGAATGACCGACAGTCAGTCTCAATATCCCTAAAAAGATCAGAAATACACATGCCGCAGCAGAACACCAGCCGATCCACAAACGCCTTGGAGGAAGTAACTGCCTCTTGAATGCATCCCATTCCTGTCCGATTTCCATTTTCAGTTTTAGCTCTTTACGCAGAAAAGCTTCACTTTGCAAACGCACACTCTCGAATAACTGTAAATGTTCCGGATCAGACAGCCACTTCCGGAATTCAGGTTCCGTCAATTTCTTTGAATGTCCCAGATGTTCCAGGATATATTCTATGTCCGAAGTTATTTCTTCATTTGTTTTCATTCACCGGGTTAGCACAGAGTGTTTCGCTGTGTTTCTATTCTAATTACAGGTGAAGCTAAAAAATGGGTGAGCTAAAAATGTTAAAAATTAAAAGAATTTATACTTCCCTGTTTTTTTAACCGGGCAAAAACCAACAAAACCAGAGTATCCGAAAATTCGTCCCGCAGAATCCGCAATCCCGTCACCACATGAGTTTTTACCGTATTGACAGAAATATTCAACACCTCGGCAATCTCTTTGTATTTTTTACAATCAATAAAGCAAAGACGCATCACCTCTGCACATTTTTCCGGCAAAAGATCTATCCGATGCATAATAGTTTCCACCAGTTCATCAGTCTCGGCCGAATCACTGTCTCCATAAAGGCTAGCCGAGACCAACTCCTCTGTAGCATAACTTTCCCGGACTTTAAGATGTTCCAGATAATTAAAACATTGATTCCGGACAAGAACAGTAAGATATGCCTGCATCGGACGAGAAAAATCGAGGGTCTCCCGACGCTTCCATAAATTCAGAAAAACATCATGAACCATATCTCTCGCACTCTCCTCATCCCTCACAATGCTCATGGCATAATAACACAAAGATTTGAAATGCAGCTTGAAAAGTTTTTCAAATTGCAGCATAACTTCCTGATCTTTCCGTTTCAAAGTCATATCTCCAATCTCTGTTCCGCAAAGGTATAAAAGGTATATTTTAATTTTACACATTTATTTTGAAAATAAATTAATGTATTAAAAAAGAACCGGAAAAATCCGGTTCTTTCCCATCCTTAGCTTTTATCATTTCAGAATCCCGTTTTCTTACTTTAAAGTGCTTTCAGAAATTCTTCAGGATCAGCTGTTGCTCCGACAAGCCGGGCAACCACCTTCCCTTCGGGATCTATCAGTATCTTAGTAGGAAAAGAAGTGATATTATAAAGTTTCAATAGATCCTGTTCCTCCTTACCTTCATTGTTGAGGATTTGAGTCCAGGTCATACCATCTTCTTTTACCGCCTGTTTCCATAATTTTTTAGCCTGCTCCAGATCCTTCACATTTTCATCGGCCACATTGACAAAGACTACCTTCCCGCTATATTTTTTATGTAACTCTTTCAAATGGGGATGGGAGGCCCGGCAAGGTCCGCACCAACTTCCCCAGAAATCGAGCAATACATATTTCCCTTTCAGCTTTTTCAAAGAAACGTCTTTACCATTCATATCCTTCTTCACAAAATCAGGTGCTATTGTACCCGGACGATAAGGGCGGCCGGCATCCAATTTCCGTTTGAGTATTTTCCCATAAGCTGTACCTTGCAATTCCTGAGGAAGCTGATCATATATCCGTTCGGCCTCGTTTTCGTCAAACCAATTATAATGTTCCAGCAAATTCATCAGGGAGATATAACTTCGGGGATTTGCCCGTACAAACGCCATTATGGTTTGTTTGTTGGCCTGCATATAAGCGTCAAACTCCTCTTTATAATCGCGGATATCTCCTCCTTCAAGCATATTTGTCATTGTCAACTGTCGGTAAGCCGCTTCAGCAGGATCAACCTGCTCGTAATAAAGACGCCAGTAATCGTGCGCCACAGTACCTCCTCTAATCCAGTCAACTTCCGGTACTTTCCCTTTTTCAGCTCTGATTTTCATAACAGCATATTCACCAGGGACCACCATCAGACTGACATTCGGATAATAGGTACCCAAGCGGGGTGCCGGACAAGCCAGTTCTTCACACAAAAGCTTCAGCGTCAACCGGGAAGTATCCCGGGCAGCCATATTCAACCTGATCCGGTGATCAGTAAAATCGAAAGTATCCTGTAGCATACCCTGGGGTGTCCATCCCATGACGATCACTTTTCCCTTCTCTACAGCATCGATTTCTGCCTGTAAAGTAAAATCTTTCTTCCCTTCCAATTCCAGCATCTTCATCCGCAGAATACGCTGATGGAATTCGTCGGCAACCTGCATATTGCTGCGTAATAAATCGACTGCCAGTTGTTTAACCTCCTGAGATTCGGTCATTACCACCTCCAGATCCAATAGAATCAGAAAACGGTCCTGATCTTCCAGAACAGGGAATTTTTCCTTACATATTTCCAGATATTCCCGGACATTCCCTCCCATCCGGACATCAGCTATGGCCAATAAATCCGGCATCGCACGGGTATGGGTAAGCTTTACCTGTTCGATATCCGTTTTCAATTTCTGCAACCCCTCAGCAGTAACAGGTTCCGGGCTTCTCAATGAGAAATAGGGAATCAACCGGATGCGCAGCCATGAATACAACAGTTTATCTACAATCTCCTTTCCGTTTGCCCTGACAAATTGTTCCCTGTTATCAAACACATACTGTGCTTTGGGGTCATCAAAATTCAGGGTGTAGCGTTCATATAGAAAGAAGTTCTCCGGTTTTACCTTTTTCCGGGCAGATAAGCGATTAAAATAATCATTGATCACCCCGAATCCCTCATTTGTCTTCCCTTGTTCCAATAATAACGTGGCATAATCATCAACCAACTGAGGAGTACGTTCGCCCTTTTCGTAGCGTTTAGTCAATCCGGCAGGTGACCATCGGGGATCGATCCCTTTGCGGATTTTCTCCACAAACTCATCGGCCGGGCGATAGCCGGAGGTCCTGAATACCTCCGTACCATCCGGACTCAATACCACAAACGTAGGAAAAGCCTTTACGGCATATTTCTTTGCCAGTTCCAACCCATTTTCTTTCTCTGCATCTAATTTGAGGGAAATAAAAGTACGGTTGAAATATTCTCCTACTTCCTGCTGGGGAAAAACCTCTTTTGACATTCGTTTACAAGGTCCGCACCATGTTGTATAAAAGTCAATAAAAACCATCTTGTTCTCTTTCGCAGCAAGTTCTATCGCTTCCGTATAAGAAAGCGGCCGGAAATTTACCCCCTGGGCACACACCCACAAAGGCAACAGCAGGATTCCGGCCATCCATATGATCACTTTTTTATTCATAAATATGATCTCAAACTATTGCCGGTAATCAATATCTTTCACTTTCACCAAACCGTTCCAACGACAATCTTTCAAAGGTTCCAATTCAAAAGAGTCCAGATCAGTACCCAAAAGATAACGCGTTACAATTCCCTTCTCTGCCGCGTTGTAGGTACCAACCATCAACTCATCGTAATTATTTCCATAGGGATCAAATTTGATAAAGGTAATCTGATCGCCCAGGTCTTTCTCATAATGAATATGATTCACATAATCATATGCATGTAATATTTGTCCGTCAGCATACAATAACAAAGAACGCCTAGAAGCAAAAGCGTAAAGTAATCCGCTTCTCAAACCGGTCGCTTTCGATTTGTCTATCGTATAGCCGGCTCTCTTCTGAGGCATATCGCTCGGCACATAATTCCGGATACTGCAATAAAACTGATAGACATAGAAATTTTGCTGATCTTCCATCAGTGCAAATGAATTTCCATTTGAACTACCTCCCACTGTATTAAATGTATTCTCACCATAAATACAGATCCGGCCTGCCGGTTGTATCCATGGAAACGCTTCTCCGGTATTGTCCTGTAACTGAGTTACACTCAATCCGTCAGCACTTTTCAAAAGGGTAAAACAATGATCGTCGGTATTATAAATAATCCACCCACTCGGATTGATGATACTGGTAAAAATATATGGGAAAGGCCGGAAGCATTTTTCACTCATCACATCCATACGGTTGGAAGGATTTCCATAATTTTCATCCAAGTACAAACTCGCCCCGAATACATAATCTTCTGTCATCATTACCCGACTCATTGTCATACTGGTATAGTACCGTTTGGCAGCCATATCCACCACATTCAACATATCAGGCATCGGAAAACCTGAATAAGTCATAGAACGCAAGGTATTCATGGGGCCGGAAGCGAATGAGGTCAAATCCAGATAATAGGATCCTGATTCTGTGGATATCCACAGTTTCATTGCCGGAGTCTCAGAATAATGAGAACCGGTATACATGACCCGCATCGGTCCCCGTAATTCAGGCAATCCATTCCCTTCCAACAGATTCTTCAACACAATCGTATCTTTTGCCATAGAAATCATATCCATACCCACCGTGCCATCTTCTTTTTCCCCAAGAACAAAAAAACCTTTATCCGTCACACTCAAAACAGTCAGTGAGGTATAGGATTTCCAGATCAAATCCGTCTTTGTATCTTTGACTTTCAGAAATAAACGATAAGAATCAGGTTTCAAATCGACAAAATACCTCAGATTCCGTTCCGTACCCAAAATGATTCCTTTATCCCGGTCATCGGTCGAACTGCTGGCCACCACTTTCCATTCGTATTCATAACGCGAAGGATCACTGTCTTCTGTAAACTGTATCACAGGTTCTTTCCGTACGGTGTCCAGATAGGAAAGTGGAGTGATTTTTAAAGTATCACTCTTAAAAATAGCCGTATAACCTCCTTTTTTCCAATCGGAAATTTTTACTTCATTAATTGAATGATAATCATTCGATCCCTCGTCATCATAACAGGAAATACTAAAAACAGATAGAATTCCCGCCCATAATATCAATATTAATTTTCTCATCGTAGTCAGATTTTAGTATATTTCAATTCTATCATTCTCCCGGTTGAAACGGAACCCCATAATAAGATTTCCAACTCACCCCCTGAAACCACATCAGTCGTCCATCTTTCTCCCTGATTGCATCACGATGATCGGGGCTCTTGTCATATAATGCCTGCAAATCCATAGCCATCTTGTTTTGGATAGCATATTTCAAACCGGACGGCATCGTTTCATTGGACATAAAATCTTCATAAGTCAACTCCGGAAAACGCTTTAGGATTTCTTCAAATTTTTCCTTTGAAAAGAATCCCCACAATCCTCCCTCCAAATCTCCGATTTCACCGGACTCCCTTCCCATCCAAACTTCCGGACAAGTAATAAAGTTGTTCAGGATAATCTTATGCCGTGTCCCGTCAAATTCCTCCTTGCCGCTATCATTCCCCAACATACCGCTCAAATCGAACCATTGCGGAATAGCCAGGGTGAAATCTTCGGATGGCAATAAACGAAGTACAAGATTACGTTCCACTTCATCCAATGCTTCACTATTTTTCACAGTCACCGGCACATCTGCATAACTCCAGCCTCCCTTTATGGTTTGCCATTCATCAAATTCCAGATAATTTTCACCTTTTACGGCTGTCGTACTATCCTGATCGGCTACAATACGGAATTTCCGGTCATAATCCTTTATCCTTCCTGTCGCCTGTACCCTTATTTTCAGCAACTGTTCATCTACACCCTTTTTAATAAATTCAACTTTAGTATAAGGCTGGGCGGCCCAATAAGTCGTGTCATACCAATCCGGTCCCCATTGTACATAGAAATAAACTCCTTCCTCTCCGTCGAAATCCTTGATTTCTTTTTCACATCCGGACAGACCGGCAATGATGAGGAATAAGGTCGCTATATAAACAATATTTTTCATAATTTACTCTTTTTCAGTTGAACTACTTTGATTTTCCCGTTGACTGGTTTCACTGTCAGGTAATGGAACCACATAATTCCGGAGTTGCATCGTCAACGTCTCTGCCGGCTGGGAACCATCGGGTATACTTTCCAACCGATTGCGTTTGAAATAATAGAAGGTTTGCCCCTCTCCGATAAATTCCCGGATATACTCATTCCGGATAGCCGTATTCAGATCAGTCGGCGACTCTGTATTCAGGCTGATACACTTTCTGGCTTTACGTAAAGGATTCAGGTATTTTTCCAAAGCAATACCGACCTGCCTTTCCCGGACTCCGACACATTCGGCCGCAATCAAATAAAGTTCGCTGACCCGGATCAGGGGAACCATATAAGCAAAACGCTCTGCCTTGGCCTTTGCTTCATCGGTAGTCGTCTGTACCTCTGCATACTTCTTGAAACAACAAAACTCTTTTCCTTCCTTTGTTACAGATTCCCACATTTTAAAACGCAAATCATCGGGAGATTCGAAAATGGTACGGATACGGCCATTCTGATAGCCTCCGGCCAAAGTCAGTAAATTCACCACATTCAGATCAGAGGTAAAATAGGTCTTATAAATATTATCTGTACGAATACTATTGTACAAAGAGAACAATACCTCTGTCGCAAACATATTATCATTGGAGGCTGTATCTGCATAAGTTGCTGTACACAAAGGGAACAAAGGATTCTTTTCGTCAGCGACTTCCTCAATCACCTCAATGGCACATTCTTTTGCCTTGCTGTAATCTTCCTTCCACATATACGCCCTTGCCATCAAAGCTTTCACTGCATAGTAATTCATCCGGTATTGCCGGTAAAAAAGATCATTACCATTTTCTCCTCCACTGTAATTTCTGGCTCCATCGGTAATAACAGGATCGACATCCTTCAATAAATCAGCAGCTCTTGTCAAATCGGTAAGCACACAGTTTAATACGCTGTCTGCGCTTAACAAAGGTTCGACAATCCGTTCCGAAGAAGTCTGGTAAGGTATACTTGCCTGCTCCTTTTCCGTCCAAAGTGGCCCGAACAGCCGGAGCATATCGAAATGTAACATAGCACGTAATCCCAACGCCTCGCCTTTGATCAATTTATAATACAGTTCCGGCAGCACCGGATTCCCGTCTCCGCAATGTTCCAGTATAGCATTCAAATTCGAAATCTGGGAATAAGTGGTCTTCCATACCGTTTCGAACCGGTCTTTTGACGTCTTACTATCATAAGCATAGGACTGGTAACCACTATAATTGTGCTCACTGGTGGTACAATTATAATACTGAGCCATCACATCAATTATACCGGCCGACAAATTACCTCCATAATTCGACGAACTATTCATATTCAGGTACACCCCGTTTAAAGCCATCAGAAACCCCTCTCTTTCTTCAAACAGGTCTTTTTCCATAATCTGATCCTCCGGAGCCACATCCAACCAGGAATTACATGAAGCGCCTATCAGTAAAAGCCCCAGTATCCATATTCTTTTTATTCTATTCATAATCTAATCTTTTTAGCATTAAAACCTTATACCTAAAGAAAAAGCCACACTACGGGCAAAAGGATAATCCAATCCCCGTTCATTTTTTACAGTAGATATCCGGAAAATATCGTTCATATATCCGCGTATAGTCATGGAAGAAGCACCGAAATGCCTCAGCCAGCGAGCCTGGGTTTCATACCCGATGGAAACCGATTCACAGGATAATGTATTCTCATCGGCAACAAAACGGGAAGACATCGGAGTGGTTTCATTCAGAGATATGGCTTTAAATTTAGCGACATCCCCGGGTTTCTGCCAACGGTCGTACAGGGCTCGTTTGTCCTGATTATAATACACGTCCTGATCAGAAATATTCTCTACTTTATTGTACAGAGCACTCAGAAAAATCTGTCCACCTACCCGGTAACGGAAATTTATCGAAGCCGACAATCCTTTCCAATAGAATGAACTGCCGATCACACCTTCCAGCTTAGGATCTGAGTTACCGACGATGACCTCATCATTATAATCGAATTCAAAAGTCTGAGTTCCATCTTTCTTGATGAAAATTTCCCGTCCGGTCACCGGATCGATTCCGGCCGAACGTACAGCCCAGATATCAGAAGGGCTTCCTCCGTCATAATAACGTTTCAAATTTGAACTTCCGATCTTTTGATCAGTTTCATCTTCCCGGTTTTGTGCATTGTATTTTTCCAGTGCATTCCCGATATTCTTATACTCATATTTTAAATGCCGTAAATTTCCATTGATACTCCAGTTCAGCTCCTCCTTCTGTAACACGACGACATTAGCCGAAAGTGTATACCCTTTGGTCGTCTGTTTTCCCAGATTGGTCGGTACGGAAGCTGTACCTGTCGAAGTCGGTAAGGTCACTGATACCAATAAAGGATCGGTATTCTTCATAAAATAGTCGAAATTCAGACGTAAACGACGATGAAATATTTCTACATCGAATCCGAAATTCTGATCGATTGTTTTCTGCCATTCCAGATTCGGATTCCCGTAAGAAGATATTCCGACTCCTAAACCGAAAGGATTATTAAAGCTTGTCGTATAGCTATACATATTGGACGACATGTACAGGCTAAAATTCTGGTTACCCGGATTACCGATCGAATAACGCAATTTCAGAAAATCAATAAACGCACAGTTTTTTACAAAAGATTCATTGTGTATATTCCAGCCGACACCTACCGCCCAGGTTGTCGTAAACTTATTCGAAACTCCGAAAACAGATGAACCGTCCGCCCTGAAATTAGCATCCAACAGATAACGGTTATCATAGGCATATCCCCCGTTCATATAATAACTGGCCGAACGTTTCTGGCTGTTTGAATAAGAAGGCTTCTCTCCGGACGGATAACCATTGGAAAAAGTAGGATTGATATTCCGGTCGTCGACATAACCTATCGCTCTAAAACCGGAAGTCTTGTTTTTATTATCGGACACCTGCATACCCACAACGGCATTCACCATGTGTTTATTGTCAAACAACTTACCGAAAGTCGCATTCAAATCCCCGTCATAGCTCAACACATCCCCATTGGTTTCAGAATAAGATCCTTTTTCTTTTTCACTCTTCCCGTAAAATACCGAAGCTTTAGGAGATTGAAAAACTTCTTGTTTAGACACCGACTTCGATACGCTGATTCTGGCTCTCAACCGGAGAGGTTCAATAACCCGCCAATCCACCTCAAAATTGTTCCGGAAGCCGAAATTCCGGGTTCGGTTGGAAGAATTCAAAGACATATCGTACAACGGATTGAAGACATATTCATCACCTGACATAAGTTTATATTTCTCGAGCACTGCCTCCGGCTCTCCATAATCGTTCACTTTCCGGTAATAGGGATTGGCCTGTGAGAATTTGGAAAAAGCTACTTTTTCGCGATCGGATACCGAATAATCAAAATTGACGTAATCGGTAAATGCCAGATTTTTGTAACGGTAAATCAAACGGACGTTTCCGTTCAGGACATTATTGTCAGACCCTTTCATGACACCGGCTGTCCGGTTATAATTTACCCCTAAACCATAACGCATACGGGAATCTCCCCCTTCAATAAAAAGATCATGACTGTGGGAAGTGGCAAAACGTAAAGGTTCGTTCAGCCAATACGAATCCACCCCTTTCTCCACTTCAGCCAAACGTTGGTAGTAAGTAGACTGATAACCTTCGTCTATAATTTCCCCATTTGCATCTAAAGGACCATAACGGCCGGCTAATTTTTCAAATGCCAATTTTTCACGGGCATTCATCAAATTATAATCCGAAAGATCGGCAAATGAAAAATTCAGATTTCCATTGTAGTTCACTTGTAGCTTTCCGGCTTCAGGAGCTTTTGTTTCAACGACAATAACACCGTTCGCTGCCTTGGAACCATAAATAGCGGTTGCAGCAGCATCTTTCAATACAGTGATACTGGCCACCCGGTCCATACTCAGATTACTGATTGCTTTCAAGGTCGATTCGAATCCATCCAGAATAAACAGGGGCTGGTTCGGGTCAGTATCATATTCCTGGGTTAATCCGACAACACTCGTTTTACCACGCACATTAATATCCGGCAAAGTATTGGGGTCAGAGCCGAACTGATTATTCTCAATGATCGCAAAAGAAGGATCGATGGTTTTCAGACTTTGCAAGACATTGGTATTCCCGATCATCTTCAACTCCTTATGGGTATAGGTCTGGGAAGAACCGGTAAAACTCTCTTTTTTCCTGGAATAAATACCGGTGATCACCACCTCTTCCATCTCCGTCGCTTCTTCTTTTAACACAACGGTCAAAGGTTCTGTATTCTTCAAAGTCATTTCAACCGAAGTCATTCCGATAAAAGAAAATACCAAAGTCTGGCCTACAGGATTCGGTAAGCTGATTTCAAAATCTCCGTTTACCCCCGTTGTCGTACCCAAGGTCGTTCCTTTAATCATAACGGTTACACCCGGTAATGCATTCCCACTTTTGTCCATCACCTGACCGCTAATCCGCTTAGCCACTTGTACTGTCTGCGGGACAGCCGATTTCCGCAGAATAATCGTATTGTTATCTATTTCCGCCGTAAACCCCGTCCCCCTTAAAGCCTGCTCCAAAACTGCGGAAATCTCTTCATTCACAGCAGTGACAGTAATGCCTTTCAAATCTTTCGTTTTATTATAATCATAAATAAAACCCACATCGCACTGTCTTTTAATGGCTGAAATAAACTCTTCCAGCGTAGCATCCTTCAAATTCAGATTTAATCGCTGATGCTGGGAAAATGCGGTTGCATTCAGATTCAAATTGAATACTAAAAGCAAGGCCACCAACTGTGGGACATATAATGCCCATTTTTTACATCCTTGTTTTCTCATAAGTTAGCATTCTTTAGTTCAACATTATTTTAGTCGTTATCATCATTCCCTCACCAAAACGGTATTGCCTGTCGTAGTAAATTTGACATCGCTTGTTTTCTCAATCAGACGAAGAATATCACTGAAACTATCGAAACGTCTCAGTTCACCGGAAAAGAGCACCTCTTTTGCTTCCGGATTTTGGAAAAACACATGAAAATCATACCACCGTGAAAGAGTAGTCAATATATCTTCAAGACGTTTCCGGGTAAAAACATATTTTCCATCTTTCCAGGCAACATATTCATAGACATCGACAGTCCGCTTTTCAATTTTCCGGTTTTGCCGGTCACAAGCCAGCTGAAAACCTGGTTCCAAAAGAAATACCTCATCCGAAAAGCCCGGAAATTCTACTTGTACCTTCCCGTTAACCAAAGTGGTAGTCAGATTCTGGTCATCTGCATAATTCGTTATTCCGAAACTGGTCCCCCATACCCTGACATTTTGTATTCCCGTATGCACGATAAAAGGACAATTTGTATTTCGTGCTACTTCAAAATAGGCTTCCCCTTCCAGAAATACCTCCCGGGTAGTTCCGGTAAATACCTCCGGATATTTCAGGGTAGATTCTGAATTCAGCCAAACTCTCGTTCCATCTTCCAGAGAAATCTGAAATTCTCCTCCCCGGGGAACAATTACTTTATGCCAAGCCAAGGCAACCGGAATCAGCGTATCCGGCCGGAGATAATCCAAACAACAACTATCCACAATAATATTCTCAGAAATCCTGTTATTCCCCCCATATTCCAAGTTTGTCAGGTTATAAACCTTACCATCAGCCAGTTCCAGAATAGCATTCCGATGACCGGGACGGATCTGTATCTCCGCTTCCGAAGAAACGTTTTTTACATCTTGCGGCACAATTAAAGGTATTACTCCCAACAAAATAATTATTGAAGCCGCTACCACACCACACCATAACAGACGGTTACGTCCGGTCTTTGCCCCCTGTTTATTTATCCGGCTCTGTAAATCAATCCACGCACGGTTCACTTCTGCACTATCCGGCCTTCCATCCTCTCGTAATTCATAAAAAGATTGTAGATTTTGATAATACCTCTGATGATCGATATCCTGCATCCATATCTCAAAATGTTTGACTTCCTCTTCTGTCAAACGGTTTTCCAGTTTTCTATAAAGTAATTCTATCGTTATTTCTTCTTTTTCCATTGTATTTTATTGGGTTTGATCCGCTATTTCAAATGAAAAAGGGTCGATTCTTTTTGCGGGTTTTCGCAAAAAGAATAATGAACAATTCTTGGAAGCTTCGCTTCCATTAAAAAATAAAAAAGGGGAAAAAAATGAGAAAAGAAAACGAGAATAAAATTATTGATAATCAATCAAATAGGATCCATCCCTTGGGTATACTGTTTCATTGTCAATTAACCAGGTACCCGCAGGGTCCAATGACTTTATAAACATTATGAACTTTATAAACTTTCAACTAAATTAAACGACCCTTTAAATTGTCGTATCAAATTATAATAACAGTCTATTTCAATTATCACCTCTAAAACGGACTCACCTATATTTTGTATGACAAGAATTTGACATTTTTATAAAAAATCATTTAAAAATTAAACTGTAATCCTACATACACCAATCTCCTCTGATATTCTTCCCACCCAAGGACAGATTTATAGTCAGTACTATACACAGGATAATTTCTATTTGATTTATCCAACATATTTGTAATTGTGAAAAATGCAAGTAAGTGACCTTTGTTTAACGGAAATATCTTATTGACGGTCAAATCCAATGAATGATAAGCCGTTACTTGTTCCGAATTATAGTCTCCATAAAGAGGAAACCATACATTATCACTAATATTTAAAGCATACTCAACAGGGGTGTAATATAAACCCGGGCGTGCAGAAAAATTTATCCCTATATTCCATTGATTTGCTGTACGCCAGACAATGGAGGTCCGGATGATATAATCCATATCATTGGCAGAACGATAACTCTTTTTCCCCAACCGGACACGGGAATCGATAAAAGTATAAGAACCTGCAAATGAAAATCGCCCTATCGTACGGGCAATAGAAAATTCCAAACCTTTCAGTCTTCGCTCCACAACAGCCTCTTTCCCGTTCTCAGCAAAATAGTCCCGGGTATTTTCATTTTTTAGATAAGAAGAGAGTTTTAGATCAAAGTCATAAATATGACTTGTCAGGTCAACAGAATATTGACGGGAAGAATGTAAAGCAAAATTTTGGCTGTTGTATGCCGGAACATTATAAGTATGATATTTTCCGGCTGACAATAACAATGAAAATTTTTCATTCATATTCCATCGCCCCGAAACTTGCCAGGATATATAATCAGGTTGACTGGCTTCAGGAATATTTTTTCTGACCGCACCGCTGAAAAGTAAATGACGCATAGGAGTATACTTACAATAAAAATAACCTTCCCAGACACGGTTATAGAGTTTATCATCGGCCGTTACACCCTCTGCTTCATCCGAATAATCATAAAAATATTTGGGAAAAGTACCATAAAAATTAACTCGTGTATATTGATGTGTGAGTCCAGCCTGAAACCCCAGATTTCTAACAAAATACTTTGCGGCCAACGAGGTATACAAGCGGTTCTCCCGTGTCGAACCGTCCATGACACCAAATTGATAACCGCTTTTACAGAGATCTATGCCATTATTCAATTCAACCACTACACCACTTTGCAAGGCCGCAAAAGTAAGGCCTGCAACCTGAAACCAACGCCGGCTTGTTGCCTTACTTTCGTCCTTATAATTATATTGCTCTGTATCTGCCCGGTAGTATTCGTCGATAGCATATTCATAAAGATTGAATTTCAACCGAGGGGTTAACTGTAAATGGAGGTTCACCCCTCCATCCGTCGTATTGAAACGCTTCAAAAAATCTGTATTAGTATGATTCAGCCAGAGGTATGGAGCTGAAAATTGGTGATTAGCATATAATTGCAGGAAATTTTTATCCGATATCTTTTTACTGATCAGGACACCGGCATTCGCAAGCGATAAAGACAATTTCAAATCATTACGAGTGATGTGTTCAGGCGTTTCAATCTCTATCGCACCTGCAATCGAATTCCCTATTGTCAATGGAGGATTACCTGCATAAACTTTCATCTGGCCGATAAGTTCAGTATTGAAAACAGAAAAATTCCCGATACCGTTCAATTGGGTATTGCGTACCGGCTTCCAGACAGGCACCCCATTCAGCACCACAACGGAATGGTTGCCCGAAGATCCCCGTAATTCTGTATTCGCACTTTCCGATACATTGGTAGACGCCGCCATCACAGATACTGCTTTCAAAGGATCGGCACCTGAAGCAGGAGAAAGATAAATATCGATACTCTCCAAACGTTCTACAGCAAAGTCTTCGGATATACTAGGACTCATAACCGTAACATCGTCAAGTTGTATGACTTTTTCCCGCAAGATAATTCGAATATTATTCCAATCGGTAAATGCAGAAACGGGAATTTGCCGATTACGGAATCCGACAAACGACACCTGTAAAACATCGGTTTGCAGAATGTGAGCTGAGATTTTAAAAGTACCGTTTATCTTACAAGTAGTCGCCGCAACCCGTGTACCGTCACGCATAAGCATCACAACAGCCCCGGCCAAAGGTGTTCCGTCAATATCTTGGACAACTCCCTGTATATAAGCATTTTGTGCAGACAAACCAACAGGGATAATGAATACGAACACCAATATCAAATAAAATTTATCCCTAACAGAAGTGTAAACCCGGAATGTCATCCTTTCTCTTATAAACCTGAGCACCTCAGAATAGCTATTTTCATATTTTTGATCACACCCTATAAAATCGGATATACCGGCAAATTCTATAACTGTCATGAACGGCTCCATGATACAGGATAATATTCTTATAATTAATAACCGATACGCTTGAATCTTTTATCATCCGGAAATTTATTCCGGGCATCCTGTTTCAATTTTTCAAAAAGTTCCTGATCCCCATCATCCTTCCGGTTCTTGTAATAGGATAACAAGAAATAAAAAGCATCTCCTTTTCCCCAGGTAGGGTCGAATTCATTTTCTGAAGTACGGTCAGGAAGAGCTATTGCTTTTTTGAAATATGCTTCACATTTACTTTTTCCACCATAAAGCTCCGGTGTATAATAATTATTTATACCCAAAACCAGATAGGCCCGTAAATTATCACCATCCAATTCAATAGCCTTCTGCGCCATCGTTTTAGCTTGATTACTCAATTTAATAGTCGCCAACCATCCTGAAAAATTTATTTGATAATTTTTTAACATACCTAGCAGGGCATAATCTTCAGTTGTCTTCCCTTTTGTAGATTCCAGTATCTCAATCGCCTTTTCCGTAAATTTTTCAGCGTCTTCCTCTTTTTTCAATACCCTGGAAAGTATAGCACATTTATAATAAGCATAAGCTTCCCAATAGGATAAATAACGATTATTACCCTTAGTATTGTAATTTCTCAATTCCCGTACAATCTTTCCTATGGAGTCGATTTTTACTGTATTTACATTTGAGTCGATACGATACTGGAAATCTTGAGCCG
Source organism: Odoribacter sp. N15.MGS-14 (assembly GCF_000980245.1). Taxonomy (NCBI): domain Bacteria; kingdom Pseudomonadati; phylum Bacteroidota; class Bacteroidia; order Bacteroidales; family Odoribacteraceae; genus Odoribacter; species Odoribacter sp. N15.MGS-14. The sequence goes on along the minus strand of NZ_LARE01000016.1, from coordinate 42,803 downwards.
AAACCAGATTTACAAGGAAACACAGAAATAAAATAAAAATAACTTTCATGACTTATTGTTTATAATAAACATCGGATTTTCATCCGACAGTTTGTTTCAATTACAGATAAGACGAGCTTATTTTTATTTTGAGTGACAAAAATTTGATATTTCTTCTGATTTTCAACAAAAATCAGGATTTTCTTTTCTGACGATATGGAAATAAAATAACACCAGGGCATTCAAATCATCGGCAAGTAGTTCACGCAATTTTTTATATCCACGGAAAATCTGTGTTTTTATGGTATTTATAGATATTCCCAATTCAGCGGAGATTTCGGTATATTTCTTTCCATCGATGATATGCATACGTACGATCTGGCAGCACTGCAAAGGTAAAGAATCGATAGCTTCATGGATCTTGCGGGTCAGTTCTTCACTGATCACCTCATCCACATCGGCAGCATACATCATCGCTTCTGCCATCAGTAGCTTATTGTTATCCCGAACTTTCAAATGCCGCAGATAATCCAATGCAGCATTTCGTGAAGAGGTATATAACCAGGATTTAATATTTACCTCTGAGGAAAAATAAGGATAACTCTTATATAATTTCAAAAAGACATCCTGCACCAAATCTTTAGCCAGTTCCCGTTCTCCGACATGCCGTTCCACAAAAGGCAGCAATACCGGATAATATTCCCGGAAGATCTTTTCAAAAGAGGCTGTATGAGGTGAAATTTGCCGGTTTGTCATATTTTACAATGGTCAACGAAACGATTTAGTGCGAACAAATATACCACATTTATCTAAATTTTTGACAAAATAATCATAACTTGGCAAACAAATTATAATTGTATCCTTGTTATGCAGAATATCCTTTTCTTTTTGCTTTGTGCACTTCTGACCGGTTGTCATGCCGGGACTTCCCGACCCGAATTACCTGAAATGGTAGAATATAGCGGGCCCAATGCTTCTTCGCTAAGGACTTTTATCGAATCGATAGAAGTGATCAAACTGGACCACCGGGAATCGATCACGGTGGGGGCATATAATGCGATTCGTTCGGACAGTAATAGTTTTTATGTCGGTGACATGCTGAACGGGAGTAATCTTGTTTACCGGTTCGACAGGAAGGGAGAATTTTTAGATTCTATCGGAAAAATCGGAAGAGCACCGGGCGAATACCTGGGATTGAGCGACTTTTACAGTGATCCCGAAACAGACGAGCTCTATATTTTGTCGGGACAAGATGTGCAACTCTACCGCTATCATAAAAACGGTCGGTTCATAGACCAAAGAGAGGTCCCGGACAGAACACAGAGTTTTATCAAACTAGGTCCGCAATTCTGGTTTTACGAGGGGTATAACAATGGAAAATATCCTGAACGACTGACACAGACCGATTCGGCTTTGCAAGTGATGGGGAAATACCTTCCGATGGAAACCAGGACACTGGAAGCCAGTATCGGCCCTTTGCTCACCCAGCATCGAAACGAAGCTTATCTTTTCACCGCCCTCGAACCGGTGATTTACCGGATTATCCCCGGCAGTGCCGTTCCTTTCCTGAAATTCGATTTTGGGAAATATAACGTCCCGGAAAGTTATTGGGAAACGGAAAATGCCATGCAGGCATTTACAGATTTAAGTCAGAAAGGATTTATAAGTATCGCCGGTTTTATGATGAACGACGATTATATCGTCACGGAACTCAATCAGCAAACCGGGATGGAGGATTCGGAGTGTTATTACCTATTGGGCATCAAGGAACGGCATAACGGTAAATGGAACTGGATCCGCCAACGTGCAGAAGAAAATAAACTGATCGCCGACAATCAACCCGCCCCCAAGGTAAGCAATCGTCCGGAATGGTATGCCAAAAAACTCAAAGGCTTCACACAAGACGGTAAGTTGATGATCTTTTTATCGGGTTACGAGCTGGAACGTTTGACAGCAAAAGACAGGCAGTTGATACAAAATCCGGAAATATTGGAAAATGCCGACCCGGAAATGGATATGTTTTTATTTCTTTGTAGTTTAAAATAATGAAAAATCAAACCGATATGGAACATGATGTATTTATCAGTTATTCGAGAAAAGACGAAGAATTGGTGAAAAAGATCAGAGCTGCATTGACGCAAGCGAATATATCTTATTGGATAGATAAAGAGGAGATAAAAAGAGGGACTTCTTATGCCAAAGCGATCTCACAGGCTGTGTATAATAGTAAGATTTTACTTTTTATATGGTCGGAGCATTCGAATAATTCCGAGAATACGGCGAACGAGATTAGCCTGGCACTGGAATTCGAGAAAAATATCGTCCCGTTTAAGATCTCCAAGAAGCTGGGACCCAGCGATATGACCTATCACTTATTGAAATTGGACCGGATAGATGCTTGTCCATTCGAAAGCCATCATATTCAAGAGCTTGTCGCCTCGATCGCCCAATGCCTCGGACGTGGTCTAACTCCGTCTTCGACAACATCCGGCACTTCGGGAAGCACTCCTATTTCGAATACTTTTACCTCCTCATCTACGGCTTCCAATACTTCAAAGATGGAAACCCATAAGTTCGACAACGGGAGCTATACCGGAGAAATGGCAGATGGAAAATTCAACGGACAGGGGACTTATTGCTGGACCGACGGGGGTAGATATGAAGGACAATGGAAAAACGGGAATATGCACGGACGGGGTATTTTTTATTATGCCAACGGAAGCAAATATAAAGGAGATTGGGTAAACGATAAGAAACAAGGCTGGGGAACTTACGACTGGCAAGACGGAAGCAGGTACGAAGGGCAATGGAATGGTGACTATATGCATGGTCAAGGCGTTTTTTATTATGCCAACGGGGATAAATACGACGGACAATGGGAGAATGATCACAAACAAGGACCAGGCATTTATTATTTTGCCGATGGCAGTAAATACGACGGACAATGGGAGAACGGCAAAAAACAAGGACAGGGAACTTACCAGTGGAAAAGTGGAAGCAGGTATGAAGGGCAATGGAAAAATGATTGTATGCACGGTCAGGGAACACTTTATCATCCCGATGGTAGCAAATATAAGGGACAATGGGTGAATGACAAACAACAAGGAGAGGGGATTTATTATTATGCCAATGGTTGTCGGTATGAAGGACAATGGTTCGACGATAAGAAACAGGGACAAGGGACGTTCACGTGGGTCAATGGGGATAAATACGTAGGACAATGGATGAATGATCGTATGCACGGTCAGGGTATTTATTATCATGCCGACGGAAATAAATATGAAGGGCAATGGGTAAACGATATGAAACAAGGACAAGGGACGTTCACCTGGAATAACGGAGATAAATATACAGGCCAATGGATGAATGACAGACGACACGGACAGGGGACCTATACCTGGGCCGACGGTACCCGGAATTCGGGCATCTGGAAGGAAGGTAAATTTATCGGATAATCCGGGGAAGATAACTATTTACTTTATTTATCCTTATTCCGGCATTTTTATCCGACTTCTTTCTATCTTTGCGGCAGGATAAAAAGAACAGAGGGGCAGGAAAAAGAAGGGGGAAAGATGGATTTAAAAATTTTCGACAGATAAAAAATGATTTCAGTAGACGGACTTACGGTAGAATTCGGTGACAGAGCCCTCTTTAAAGATATTTCCTTTCAGATCAATGAGAAAGACCGGATAGCCCTGATGGGAAAAAACGGTGCAGGGAAATCCACCCTTCTGAAAATCCTGGCAGGCCAGCGCAAACCGAGCCGGGGCAATGTATCGGCGCCGAAAGATACCGTGATCGCCTATCTCCCGCAGCATCTGATGACCGAAGACGGACGTACCGTATACGAAGAAGCTTCGCAGGCTTTTGCCCCTCTTTTCGCAATGGAGAAAAGGATCGACGACCTGAACCGTCAGCTGACCGAGCGTACCGATTACGACTCACCCGAATATTATAAATTGATCGAAGAGGTTTCTGCTCTGAGCGAGAAATATTATAGTATCGACCTCACCCATTTCGAAGCAGATGTCGAAAAAACACTGCTAGGGCTGGGGTTCAAACGGGAAGACCTGCAACGTCAGACCAGCGATTTCAGCGGAGGCTGGCGGATGCGGATCGAACTGGCCAAAATGTTACTCAAAAATCCGGATGTCCTGCTTTTAGACGAACCCACCAATCATCTGGATATCGACTCGATCCAATGGCTGGAAGAATTTCTGATCAGCAACGGAAAAGCTGTCGTCGTTATTTCTCACGACCGTACATTCGTCGATAACATCACCACCCGGACCATCGAAGTCACGATGGGACGGATCTACGATTATAAGGTGAATTACTCCAAGTACCTGGAGCTACGTAAAGACCGCCGGGCCCAACAACAAAAAGCCTATGACGAACAACAAAAAATGATCGCCGAAACCAAAGATTTTATCGAGCGGTTTAAAGGCACTTACTCTAAAACCCTGCAAGTGCAATCGCGGGTAAAGATGCTCGAAAAGCTAGAGCTGATCGAAGTGGACGAAGAAGATACCTCTGCCCTGCGCCTGAAATTTCCTCCTTCTCCCCGTTCGGGCAGCTATCCGGTAATCGCCCAGGAATTGTCGAAATATTACGGGGATCATCTGGTGTTCAAAGAGGCGGGGTTCACCATTCAAAGAGGAGAAAAGGTGGCTTTCGTAGGACGCAACGGGGAAGGAAAATCTACGCTCGTAAAATGTATTATGGGGGAGATTACGGATTATACCGGTAAACTCACACTCGGCCACAATGTACAAATCGGTTATTTCGCCCAAAACCAGGCCTCTCTTCTGGACGAAGAACTGACTGTTTTCCAGACGGTGGATGACGTTACCCCTTCGGAGCTGAAAAGTAATACCAAAAACCTGCTGGGCGCTTTTATGTTCAGCGGAGACGATATCGACAAAAAAGTGAAGGTACTTTCGGGCGGAGAGCGCACCCGTCTGGCTATGATCAAACTGCTTCTTCAACCGGTCAACCTGTTGATCCTCGACGAACCGACCAACCACCTGGACCTGAAAACGAAAGATATACTGAAAAATGCTTTGATCGATTTCGACGGCACACTGATCGTCGTATCCCATGACCGGGATTTCCTCAACGGACTGGCCCAAAAGGTCTACGAATTCGGAAACGGTAAAGTCACCGAACACCTGGAAGATATCAACGGATTCCTGCGAAAGAAAAAAATGGAGAATCTCCGGGAGATCGAATCCCGGAAATCCTGATCAGGGGACACTCCCGATGTACATTTTTTGATATCCCTATGAACAACCGCCTCCCAATACCTGATACAATTGTACCGTAGCCAGTAATTCGTCGCGGATAGCCGTATTGAGGCCGATCTGGGCATCGAAATATCCACGCTGGGCATCCAATACATCGAGATAACTGATCACTCCGTTGATGTATTGCAAAGTAGCCAGATCGAGATTAGAACGGGCCGACTGTTCGAGATGTTCGCGGGATTCACGGATTTCACGACTTTTGCGGGAGTTGACCAAGGCATTGCTCACTTCGGTGAAAGCCTGGAGCACCACTTTCTGATAATTGTAGGTTTCCTGTTCCTGCACAGCTCTGGAAGCTTTTAAACGCGCTCTGTTTTTTCCCAGATTAAACACCGGTGCCAATAATTCACCACCGACAAAAAAGTAAGGTGCTTTCAGAAAATCGGTCAGATCGCTGCTCTCAAGGCCATAATGTCCGGTTAAAGTAAATTTCGGGAACATGCTGGTATAAGCCACACCGACTTTGGCATGAGCCGCTTTCAACCGATATTCGGCCTGGCGGATGTCGGGCCGTCTTTCCAGGATTCGGGAAGATAATCCCACCGGCAGAGCGGTTATCAACTGCTGCTGACCGATACTTTTCCCTCTCGCCACTTCTCCGGGATATTCTCCGGCCAGTAAAGTAATCTGATTCTCTTTGAGGCGAATCTCCCTTTCTAATCCCGGTACCAGGGTTTGGGTTCTGGCCAATTCAACCTGTGCCTGACGCAAGGGATTTTCGGAAGTCAATCCTCCCTCGAACCTGAGCTTTGCCAGACGTACTCCTTCCTGCCGGGCCGCCAGTGTCTGCCGTACGATGGCCAGTTCCTGATCTAAAGCGATCAACTCGAAATAAGCCTGCGCCACCTGGGCAACCAGAGCCGACTGCAAAGCCTGCCTGCCTTCGACGCTCTGCAAATATTCGGCCAGAGCGGCTTGACCGGCCCAACGTAGTTTTCCCCACAAATCGACTTCCCAGGATGCCAACACTTTTCCCTCAAAAGTATTCCCAGGCGTTTCATCGTATTCGCGCTCGGCAGACACGGTAGCCTCTGCCTTGGGGAAAAGGTCGGCTTTAGCGATACGACGGAGTTCCATCGATTCTTTCACTTTGGCCGCAGCGATCATCAGGTCTTTGTTTCCTTCCAATGTTTTCCGGATCAACTGCCGGAGTACCGGATCGGTATATAAATCGGCCCATCGGATATCACCGGCCGAAACCGAATCGGGCACCGTTCCTTCGATCTGTTCCGGCAAGCGGAGTTCGGGCCGGGAGTAATGCTTTCCCAGTTTACAGGAACTCACTCCCAATACCAGCAATACAATAGCGAGGGTATAAATTTTTTTCATCATTTTACACTTTTCGTTTTTACTCTAATCTTTTCTTTGAATTTATAAACCATTACAAAGAAAAAAGGTACCAATACTATTCCGATGGTAATGGCTGCAATCATACCGAAGAACACACCGGTCCCGATCGAATGGCGGCTGGCCGATCCCGGTCCGGATGCCATGACCAGAGGCAACATACCCAACACAAAGGCCAGCGAAGTCATCAGGATCGGGCGGAAACGCAACATGGCCGCATTTTTGGCAGCGACAACCACATCGACCCCTTTGTCGACTTCCATCTTGGCAAACTCCACAATCAAAATCGCATTTTTAGCAGCCAGACCGATCAAAGTCACCAAACCGATCTGGAAATAGATATCGTTCTCGAGCCCAAATCCCAGAATGCCCAGATAAGCCCCCAAAGCTGCAACGGGCAACGACAGCAACACGGCCACCGGCACCAGCCAACTTTCGTATAAAGCAGCCAGAAAGAGGAAGACGAACAGGAATACCAGAGTCAATACCAGCCCCAGCTGTCCCTCGGCTTTTTTCTCCTGATAAGACAAACCGCTCCATTCGACACCGATATTCTCGGGTAAATGAGTCTTGGCAATGTTTTCCATCTTACGCATCACCTCACCCGAACTATATCCCGGAGCTGCCGCCCCCCGGACAACTGCCGTCGTGAACATATTGAAGCGCCGGATATTTCCCGGACCTGTCGTATATTCGGCATCACCCAAAGCAGTCAGAGGCACCATATCCCCTCCCGCCGTCTTTACAAAGAACATATTGATATTGTCTTTATGTGCCCGGTAAGGAGCTTCGGCCTGAATATATACCTTATAAACCCGGTTAAACATATTGAAATCGTTCACATAAACCGATCCGGTGTAAGCTTTCATCGTCGAAAAAATATCGGACATCGGGATACCCAGGAATTTGGCTTTGTCCCGGTCGACATCAAAATACAGCTGAGGAATTTCGGCCTGTAACGAAGACGACAGACCGGTGAAAGCTTTACTCTCGGCAGCATACTTCATCAGGGTATCGACCGCTTCGACCAGATTTTCGAAAGTAGCTCCATTCCGGGCTTCGACCTGCATCTCGAATCCACCGGCAGTACCTAAGCCTGGAATAACAGGCGGTTTCGACAAATAAACCCGGGCCTCGGGATATTGCTTCAACTCTTTGCGGGTATCTTCCATCACCTGATCGATCTCCATACCGTTTCCTTTACGCTTTTCCCACGATTTCAGAATCACCGTCAGTTCGGAGCGGGCCTGGTTGGTTCCTACCCGGGGACTGGAACCGGTCACATTCTGTACATAACCGACTGCAGGATGAGCTTTCAGAAATTCTACCGCCCGATCCGTCACCAGGCGTGTACGCTCGAGTGTAGCCCCTTCGGGTAATTCCAGTTCAACCTTGAAATAGCCCTGATCTTCTTCAGGCATAAAACTACCCGGAACCACCCGGTTCAATACAAAGATGAAAACAAGTACCATCCCGAAACCGGCCAGGATACGGCGGGGATTGGCGATCGCTTTACCGATTATCCCTACATATTTCCGGTTTCCGGTAGCCAGCCAACGGTTGATCATTCCGAAAATACGGTTTTTAGAGGGTGCGGAAGGACGCAGCAAGAGCGCACACATCGCCGGACTCAGCGTCAAAGCGACCACAGTCGATATCAACACCGAAACGACAATGGTAATGGCAAACTGCCGGTAAAGCAAACCAGTAATCCCCCCCAGGAAACTAACCGGAATAAATACCGCAGCCAGCACGAGAGAGGTGGCGATCAACGCCCCGGTCAATCCCCGCATAGCTTTCTTCGTAGCCTCGTAGGGGCTCAAACCTTCTTTTTCCATATAACTCTCGACCGCTTCGACAACTACAATGGCATCGTCGACCACGATACCTATCGACAAAATCAATCCCAACAGAGTAAGTAAATTGAGCGAAAAGCCCAAAACCAACATCACCCCGAAAGTTCCGATCAACGATATCGGCACAGCAATCAGGGGCACCAGAGAAGCGCGCCAGTTCTGGAGCGAAAGAAACACCACCAACACCACCAGCAACAGCGCTTCGAACAAGGTTTTATACACTTCGTGGATAGACTCGGAAATGTAGCTGGTGATATCGAAAGGGATTTCGTAATCGAGCCCTTCGGGAAAATTCTTACTGATCTCTTTCATCGTTTCGCGCACCTGCCCGGCCACTTCGACGGCATTCGCACCGGGAAGGGTATAAATCCCGAGTACTGCGGCATTTTTACCGTTCATACCACTCTCGGTGGAATAGGAAGAAGCCTCGAGAGAGACCCGGGCAACGTCCCTCAAACGTACGATAGAACCGTCGGGATTCGCTCTGACCACAATCTCTTCGAATTCATTGACTGTAGACAAACGCCCCTGGGTAGTGATCGGAATGGTAATATCCTGTCCGGAAATAGGCTGCTTGCCCAATTCGCCGGCCGCCGACTCACGGTTCTGGTCTTTGAGGGCATCCTGCAAATCTTTTACCGTCAGTCCGAAATTAGCCATCCGGTCGGGCATCACCCAGATACACATACCATAATAACGGCTTCCGATATTGGAAACCCGTCCTACCCCGGGGATACGCCTCAGGATATCCAGGACATTGATCGTCGCAAAATTACTGAGATAGATTTCGTCGAAACGGGGATCGTCGGAAGTCAGGGTCAGGGTCATGAGCTGATTCGAAGATTGCTTTTCGACGGAAATACCGTTCTGCACCACCTCGGCGGGCAAGCGCGACTCGGCCAGTTTCACCCGGTTCTGGATTTCTACGGCAGATAATTCGGGATTGGCCGAAATGTCGAAGGTGACATTGATTGACAAACCGCCGGAATTGGAACTGCTGGATTCCATGTAGAGCATTCCCGGCGTCCCGTTGAGTTCCTGCTCGATGGGGGTCGCCACTGCCTGCGAGACAGTCTGTGCACTAGCCCCGGGATAGGAGGCCGAAATTTTCACCATAGGAGGTGTAATCTGCGGGTATTGATCCACCGGCAACAAATAAAGGCCGATACATCCTACCACGACAATCAATATGGATAATACCGCCGAAAAGATAGGGCGGTCTATAAAGAATTCAACTTTCATCTTACTTCGTTTATTTCGTCTGTATTTTCTTCTTTTTTAGCCACCGTGCGGGGAGCCAAAAGATCACCGGGAGAAAGTTTGTGTTGTCCCTCGGTCACGACCATTTCATCAGGTCCCAATCCCCTCTCTACCACCACAAAATTACCGACTTCGGGTCCGGTTTCGATAAACCGTTTCTCGGCAGTACTATCCCTGCGCATAACATAAACATGAGCACCTCCCTTCTCGATAATAATTGCGCGGGCAGGTACCACTACGGCGTTTTCGCGCACATCGAGCAGCAATTTGACTTTGGTAAACTGTCCGGGCAGCAGTTTCCGCCCGGGATTGGCCAGTTCGGCTCTCACCCCGAAAGTACCTGTCTTGGGATCGACCTGAGGCTCGGCAAAGTCGACCAGGCCCTTCTCCGGATAAACAGAATTATCGGCCAGGGTGACCGTAATCGAGGGCTGCCAGGAACGGGTAGCGTCCTGCTCGCCTAATCTGACATTACGCTGCTGGCTGCGGAGATAATCGAGGGCGGTGAGGCTAAAATCGACCAACACGGTATCGCTGGCCACGACGGTCGCCAATAGCGACTTGGAGCCGGGGCCCACCAAGGTACCGATATCGGCATGCCGTTCGCTGATGTATCCCGAAATGGGCGAACGTACCGTCGTATATCCCAGCTCCATCTCTGCCTGTGCCAGATCGGCTTTACTCATGGCTACGTTCGCTTTAGCACTTTCGTAAGCGGCAATGGCATTGTCCAGGTCCAACTGGCTGGCTGCATTCTGTTCGTATAAAGGACGCAGACGCTCTACATCGCGTCCGGTTTTCAACTCCTGGGCTTCGTCTTTTTTCAGTTGAGCCGCAGCTTTATCGGCCCGCGCTTTATATAAATCGGGATTGATAATAAATAAGGGCTGATTACGCTCTACCCGTTTCCCTTCCTCAAAAAGCATCTTTTCCAGATAGCCTTCTACCCGGGCATGTACTTCCACAAATTGCCGGGCCCTGATCCGCCCTACATAATCACCGAATATCTCTACATCATCGACCCCCACTTTCTCAACTACTACGGGAATTCCTTCACGTATCTTATCTTTTTTACAACCCACCACTCCCAACAGGAGCACACAGGCAAAACCACTCAGCCAATTATTAACCCTCATATTTATCTGTTTAATTTATTTATACTTGCTATTTCCTCGCTTATGAAAAATATATACCATTTTTCAAGTATAAAAGTTATGCATTGGCTGTCAGCATACTATATATTCAAATCTTTTCCCCGGGGAACTTGTTTTTGTGGAATAATTCCACAAACGAGCTGAATTATTCCACAACATTCGCTATTTCGTTTTCGTATAGGGATTTGTAATTTAAACGATATTTTAACCGATCCGATATGAGACGAATCTTATTTCTGTTATTTTTAAGCCTGATCTTAGGGGGCCGGTCAAAAGCCCAGCAAGACCCGGTACTCGATCTGCAACAAACGATGCCTTCAGAAGACAGTTGGTGGCAATTTTTCGGAGATTCGACACTTATCCGTCTGATCGACAAATCTGTAGCCAATAATTATAATCTGCAGAATGCAGTAAAAAATATCCAATTGGCGAAATCGCGCTGGCGGTCACAACAGGGCCATTTTTTCCCGAGTTTCAGCGCTTCGGCCCAATATACACCGGAAAAAAGCAGTCTGGGCATCGACCATGCCGATAATTACTACCACATCGGGCAGGCCGGTATAGAAATGAATTGGGAAATCGATGTGTTCGGCAATATCCGGAAAGGAGCCAAAGCCCAAAAAGAATATTACCTGGCTTCACAGGAGGATTACCGGGGTACAATGGTCTCGCTCGCCTCAGAAGTGGCGATGGCTTATATCCGTCTGCGCACTTACCAGCAACAACTGGAAGTTGCCCGTAATAACCTGGAATCACAGGAGGAGATTCTCCGGATCAATGAAGCCAAACTGGCGGCCGGACTGACTTCCAACCTAACGGTGGCGCAATCGAAAGGCCTGTGGCTACAAACGAAGGCAACCCTTCCCGGACTGGAAGCCTCGGTCTACTCGGAAGTGAATACACTGGCTGTCCTGACCGGAGAGTATTCGGATTCTTTACGGCAAGCTTTACTGCAAGTGCACCCTCTCCCCCAAGGCAACCCGATCCTTATGCAAGGAATCCCGGCCGAACTGATCCGGCGGCGCCCGGATGTCCGCTCGGCCGAACGGACGATGGATGCACTGGCAGCCGCAGCAGGAGCAACACGGGCAGACTGGTGGCCGAAATTCTACCTAACGGGCGCTTTCGGGTATGGCAACGAATATTACAAACAGTTTTTCAAGAAGGAGAACATGACGTGGCAAATCAGCCCGAGCATCAAATGGACGATTTTCAGCGGGCGCCAGATCGCCCAGGCTAACCGGCAGGCCCAAATCCAACTGGACGAAGGGATCAATACGTATAACCAAACTCTGCTCACAGCTTTGCAAGAGGTAGACGATGCCTTATCGTCATATAATAAATCACTCCAACAACTGGATGCAGACCGGCTTGCTCTGCAGGAAATTAAACTGACGCTGGAATATGCAATGGACCTGTATAAGAAAGGACTGACCAATTACCAGAATGTACTGGACTCACAACGCAATGTATTGAACTACGAAAATGTGTATGTGAATTCGCAGAGTGCAACCCTGCTCTATATGATACAGGTGTATAAGGCACTGGGGGGAGGAGTGGAAAAATAAAGTTAAAGGCTAAAAGCGAATTAAAAAAATCATTGTTATGAAAAAGATGATCGTTCTGATGATTGGTTTGGGAGTGATATTGGGAGGTTGCAGGAAGAAAGAGAAACAGGAAGCCGCAAGCGGACAAGCGGCCCCGGAGATTTTAGTGAACAGACCTGCCCAACACGATGTCGTGTATACGTATCAGTATCCGGCTTATCTGGAAGCCGTGCAAACGGTGAATCTGGTGGCCCGGGTATCGGGATTCCTGGAAAAGATGAATTATATCCCGGGAGTGCCGGTAAAAGCAGGCCAGTTGTTGTTTGTCATCGAACCTCAACCCTATCAGGATCAGTTGAAAGCGGCACAGGCCGAAATGAAGAGTACAGAGGCACGTCTGGCTTACGCCAGGGCACAATACGAGAAGATGAAAGAAGCGATGCCTAGCCGGGCTATCAGTGAGATCGACTTCATCCAGGCCGAATCGGATTACCATTCGGCGATAGCGAATCTTCAGAATGCCCGGGCACAATTGAATACTGCTCAGACCAATCTGAATTATTGTTACATCAAAGCTCCTTTCGACGGACGGGTATCCCGGAACCTGGTGGACCTTCAGAACTTTGTCGGAGGAGCGGTACAACCGGTCACCCTGGCTACGATGTATAAAGATAAGTATATGTATGCTTATTTCAATATGGCTTATGCCGAGTTCGAACAAATTCCTCCGGTGACCAATCCGCTGGTATCGAAAGATTCGGCCCTGGCGCTGACGGTCATCAATGCTGCGGACACCAGCCGTTATTGGAAAGGCGAGCTCGACTATACTTCGCCGAACGTCGATCTGCAAACCGGGACGGTGACCGTACGGGCCATTCTCGAAAATCCGAAAGAAGAATTATTAAGCGGGATGTATGTCAAAATCCGGCTTCCCTATAAAGTGGTAAAAGATGCTTTACTGATACCGGAGGCTTCGATCGGCACGGGACAGGCAGGCCGCTATGTCTATCTGGTGGATGAGAACAACCGGGTGGTGCAGCAAACCGTCAAAGTCGGGGTATTGAGTAACGACGGCATGCGGGAGATCGTCAGCGGTGTCACTCCGGACGACCGTTATGTCGTGGAAGCCCTGATGAATGTGCGTCCGGGCATGACCGTGAAACCAGTGAGAGAAAAAACAAAACGTTAATCTATTCCTATGTTCAGTACATTTTTCATTAACCGCCCTATATTCGCTACGGTCCTGTCTATCCTTATCGTGATCGCAGGACTGGTATCTTTACGTAGTCTGCCGGTAGAACAATATCCGACGATCACTCCTCCGACAGTCGTTGTCCGGGCCTCCTACCCCGGAGCCAATGCCAGTACAATCGCCGACATGGTAGGCACCCCGATCGAGCAACAAGTGAACGGTGTAGAGGGTATGCTTTATATGTCGTCGACTTCGTCGAGCACAGGCAGCTACCAGCTGACCATCACTTTCGAAGTGGGAACCGACCTGGATATGGCCACCGTGCTCGTAGAAAACCGGGTGAACATGGCCCTGAGCACTTTACCGCAGGAGGTGACCCAGATCGGGGTCACTACGACCAAGGAATCGACCAACGTCGTGATGTTTCTGTCACTGACCTCGGATAGTCCGCAATACGACGCTCTTTTTCTCTCTAATTATGCGGCCCTGAATATCACCAACGAATTGGGCCGGGTAAAAGGAGTAGGTAATGTGGGCTTGTTCGGCATGGGCAAATACAGTATGCGTATCTGGCTGGATCCGGATCAGCTGACTATCCGGGGCATCACTCCGGCGGATATCGTATCGGCCATTCAGGGCCAGAATATCCAGGTTACAGCGGGCAGCGTGGGATCGGAACCCTTAGTCCGCAAAGAAGCCTACCAATACACCCTCGAAACCAAAGGATTACTGATCGATGAAGAAGAATTCGGCAATATCATCGTCAAGGCCCTTCCCGACGGCAAATACCTTCGCATCCGTGACCTGGCCACTATAGAGCTCGGACGTGAAAGCTACAGCTCCACCGCCACCCTGAAAGGCGGAGCCGTCGCAGCTATCGCCGTCTATCAGCTTCCGGGAGCCAACGCCCTGGACGTGGCACAACGGGTGAAAAAAGAGATGGACAAACTGGCCTCCTATTTCCCCGAAGGGGTGCAATACAACGTGACCCTCGATACGACGGAATTTATCAATGCCTCGATTTCAGGAATATACGAAACCCTGATCACCGCCTTTATCCTGGTTTTACTGGTTATTCTGATCTTCCTCCAGAACTGGCGGGCGATGCTGATTCCGCTGATCACGATTCCCGTCTCGCTGGTCGGGACTTTCACATTCATGGCGATGCTGGGATTTTCCATCAATACGCTGACTCTCTTCGGGCTGGTACTGGCTATCGGGCTGGTGGTAGACGACGCCATTATCATCGTAGAAAACAGTTACCGGCTGATCGAAACCGGCCGGTATTCCACCGTAAAAGAGGCGGTGATCCAGGCCATGAAGGAAGTGTCGGGAGCTGTTGTGGGTATTGTGCTCGTACTGTTGGCCGTATTTATTCCCACGGCCTTTATCGGCGGCATCACCGGCCAGTTGTACAAACAATTCGCCCTGACGATCGCCATCTCGACGGTAATCAGCGGGTTCAACGCCCTCACCCTGAGCCCCGCACTTTGTGCCCTGTTTCTGAAACCCAAACAGCCGGCCAAATTCTTTCTCTTCAAAGCTTTCAACCAGTTTTTTGAAAAGACAAACCATGGTTATACCTGGGTGATCACTCACTTCATGCGTAAATCGCTGATGACTTTTATCGTCTTTTTGATCCTTTCGGTGCTGGCTTTCTGGGGATTTATCAAATGGCCGCGTACTTTTATCCCGGAAGAAGACCAGGGGTATTTCATCGCTTTCATGCAACTGACCGACGGTGCTTCGTCGAGCCAGACGGCTACGGCCCTGCAAAAAGCGTCGGCCGTACTGAACCAAATGGAAGGCATCGAAACCTATATCACGATCAACGGCTTTTCAATGATGAGTAATGCAAACGCTTCGAATGCCGCCACGCTGTTCGTGATGCTCAAAAACTGGGACCAACGGAAATCTCCGCAGTTAAGCGCCCAAAGCCTGGTGAACCAATTCAACGGTATGGCCTATGAAGCGATACCGGAAGCCAGAACCTTCGCCGTCTTACCGCCGGCCATCCCGGGATTGGGCGAAAGCAGCGGGTTTGAAGTCATGCTGGAGGATATCAACAGCTACGGCCCGCAAGAACTGCAACGCATGACAGACGAACTGATGCTCGCCGGCAACGAGACCCCGGGTCTCTCTACCGTCCAGTCGATGTTCAGCGCCAGTGTACCCCAGTATTACCTGAATATCGACCGGAACAAAGTAGAGCTGATGCAGATTCCGCTAAGCGAGGTGTTCAATACGATCGGCACATACCTCGGTTCCACCTATGTCAACAATTTTGTGAAATTCGGCCGCACTTACCAGGTGAAGGTCGAGGGTGCCCCCGACAGCCGGGCTCTGGTAACCGACCTACGCCTATTGAATGTCCGCAACTCCAAGGGCGACATGATTCCCCTTTCGGCCTTTACTACTATCGAGACGCGGATCGGAGCAGAGAGCCTGACGAAATACAACACTTACGTATCCGCCCTGATCTCGGGTGCCGCAGCAGACGGTTATAGCTCGGGAGAGGCGCTGAATATTATGGCCAAACTGATCCGGGAGAAAGTGGGACGCTCCTTCGGTTATGAATGGACTTCTATGGCATATCAGGAAGAAAATGCGAGTTCGTCCACCTCCATCATCTTTATACTGGCCATCGTGGTGGCTTTCCTGATCCTGGCAGCCCAATACGAGAGCTGGACGGATCCTTTTGCAGTGATCATGGGTTTGCCTATCGCCCTGCTGGGAGTAGTGATCGGAGTGATGGTCATGAATCTTCCGATCAGCGTTTACACCCAAATCGGAGTAGTGCTTCTGATTGCCCTGGCGGCGAAAAATGCCATCCTGATCGTAGAATTCGCCCGGGATTACCGGGCTGCAGGCAAGTCGACCGAAGAATCGGCGATCGAAGGCGGACGCGTACGTCTCCGCCCGATCCTGATGACCTCTTTTGCTTTCATCCTCGGCACTTTCCCGCTGGTGATTTCGACCGGAGCCGGAGCTTCGAGCCGGATCTCGCTCGGTATTGCCGTTTTTGCCGGTATGTTGATGACCTCCCTCGTAGGCACCTTGTTTATTCCCAATTTCTACCTGATGATGGAGAGCTTGCACGAACGGTTTACCCACAAAAAGAAAAAAGACAAAGACACGGAAGAGAACCTTCCCGCCGTATACGAGGAACAACTCCCGATGAAGCGGGAGTGAGACAGGGAGAGGGATTAGCGTCGCTTCGTTCCTGATCAGGGGCGTCATTCAGGCTCCGGACCGGCAAAACCTCTCCGGTTTCTGGCCAGCGAACCTCTGGTTCTGACTGTAAAGCCGACCGGAAAGATTGTGCTGCCGGTCAGCCAGGCATTCATCAGCAAGCGGGAATTGCACCGATCAGCATCGAAGAGATGCCGACCGATAAAGCGCTAATCGGTAACCTCCGGTTACACTGGTCAAGACCGAAGATGTGCCAGGAAGCGGAGCCGCTCCGCACAAAAATCCCCGACAACTTTTTCGGTTTTCACCACACAGTCCATACAACAGGCAAGCAAATCCGAATCCACTGTGAAAGGGTAGCTGTAACGGGCTTTATAGCTGAACGACTGCAACCGACCGAACAGCCTCCATTCCGAAAGCTCTCTCTCCCCTTTCCACAAACCTGCCATTCCAGCCGAACAATGCCGTATGCGGAGATAAGTCATGAGCAAATCTTCCTTCTGTTCTGGGATAAAACCGTAATGAACGAACGCGGCTGCCCGAAAAAACTGGATAGCGGCCTGGCTGAGATAAAAAGCAGACATGCGTGGAATACCGCTCTGTTGCTGACGACGGGCATCTTGCAAAAAGGCCCGTCCTAAGGCCAGGCATTGGTCCGAATAGCCCTCCGCCTGACGATAACTGCGGACCGGCTTGTAACAGACTTTGTCTTTCAGCTTACAAGACTCGTTTTTATACAGTAAAACTCCCTCCTTGCGAATAGTATACAAAAAATGGCTTTGGGAAGAATGGTGGTGAACGAAAACAACGGTCAACAAATGAAGTGAAAGATAAGGCTCTTTCCGGTCTTTCTCAGGGAAATTCATGGCAAGATACCCCATCACTTCTTTAACACCCACCGCCGGTTGATTTGCGGTCAGGATCAGCAGTTCATAACCTCCCCGGATATCGTACGAAGGCATACCTGCATACCGACCGAACAAAACAATCATTTCGGGATGAATGAAATCGGTTATCAAAACGGCGAGTTTCTGAATCTCCTCCATATTCTGGCAGGCTGGAACAAAGGGAATTGTTTTCATAATGGTATAGTTTTAGGTTCAAATGCTCTAAATATAGAGCTCGGCTGATTATAAAAAAACCTTTTATTTACGAACAATTGAGAACTATGAGACAAAAAGAAAAGTCAAAGATTCAATTATTTGTAAGCCAAAAGGTTCGAGAATTACGAGATGAACAAAAATTAACCCAAGAGCAATTCGCAGAAAGAATTAATCGCTCTCGTGCTTTTTTTGCAAATCGTGAAAATCCTAATTGTGGAATGGCTTTCAATTTAGATATGATAAATACCATAGCTAAAGAATTTAAGATATCTCCCAAATTCTTTATTCCAGACGAAGGACTATAATTGTTATTTGATCGATTATTTCTCTGAATCATTGTGATTTGCTTAATAATTAAAAAGAGTATGAATCGTTTCACTATCCATCATCAAGGTATCGCTAAACACCCATATCACTAATAGATAACAATCCACACTTATTCAAACGAGAATTACATATCTAATCTTGTGAAATTGAAGTTTGGCGAATTTTTGATGACAAGATTATTTATTATATAAACCTAAAATAATTTATATCATATTTCATAGGTTTTGATATCAGTCTATATATAAAAATTCGGTGTGAACTATATGTTCACTAATAGACGAGGTTTTGGGAAACCTAATATCATAGCTTACATACGTCCACACCTTTCGATGCAAACAATATGTTGTCCATGATATTAACTTAAATTTCCCAAATTTCGTCTAAAGGACAACAACGTTCACTTATTTTCATAGTGCGGACTCTTCCGCACTTTTTTATATTCGTTTACAAATTTAGAAATTTTTTTAAGCAGAACAAATTACTTCTTAATAAATGATGGTGTTATATACATATTTACACTAATAAACGTACGTTTGTAAGTGTAAACATGTATATAAATATCATTCTTTATTCTCGTGAAAGTTTCCCAGCCAAAGTGTTTCCGAGGCCTTCGTGGCACGTGCATTTACGGCGAAAGCGTATATATGAAAAGAAGTATTCTTCCATTCTTCCGGAAGTGTAAAGCATACTTCCGCCGTTTCTTTTCTTTGGTGTAAAGGCAACAGTTTTGTCCGCAGCACTTCCGGATTCCAGAGAAAAACATAAAGCCGGTCGTCGTCGTACATCAGAGGTTTCAGCGGTTGCCGTTTTTGTTTGAAAATCAAAATTCCGCCCGAATCTGCCCATTGGGCAGTGACTTCCGGAGCCCGTAGCTCGCCGGCCGAAACTTTCAGTTTACTATAATCGACGGAGACGTTCAACCCCTCGTCACAAGCCATACAAGGTAGATTCCGGCTCATAAAACCGTTTACCCTTCCTCTGGCTTCCCTACCGGGAAAACCCAATTCAAGCACTTTTTTCATTCTCATAGCCAGGAGACCCAAGACTTTCCATTTAGCCCGGTGTATCAATTGCGACGGAGTACGGGCATCCCGTGCCCATCTTTTTCCTTTTACCACATTAGAATCTCCAAGCCGGTACATCGTAACATTTCCGAAGGACCCGCTCAGCCTGCTGAATAAACCCGATTCAAAAACTGCCATAATTTCATTGTATTTACCGGTTCAATCTGAAATAGCAATCCGGCGAAAAAGTTTCTCCGGATGCAGAGCAAAACAGACAATATAAATGCAATTCCTTCCCGCTTGCCGGCCATTCACCTTCTGCCCGTCCATCTTTTCTGAGCGCGCAGATATTTTCCAACACAATTAACCGATAAGGTTCGTCCGGGCAGATAGCGGCAACTATCAAACGGTCGTCCGGCGCTGCCGTCGCCATGGGGATCCCCGCCTGCCAGACCAACTCCCAATGCCCCGTTTCGTTCTGCACACAAGCAAACCGATCAGGCAATTGTAAACAAGCACCTCCAAAACTCAATTTGGCATAGTCGACCCGGTCACCCTCTCCGAAAGCATTGATATTCCGGCTTAAAAAAAGATGATATCCCGATCGTTTTCCCAACCGGACAGCAGCCTCGCCGGCAGCACGCTGAAATAAAGTCCCCTTGACCGACCGGAACAGCGTTTGCACACACACCTGCCGCCACCGCTGTAAACATTGGGCCGGCGAACGGGGATTACTGACTTTAACAGGAGCGCGGCGTACGTATCTTTTATCTCCCACAGCATAAAAGATATGGTCGCCTATGCGTCCGGAAATATGCCCGAGCCCTGAAGAAATTACTCTTGCCATGATGTTTATATTTAGTTTCGAGGTTTGTAATATAATAAAAAAAGTTTAAATTTCCAATTTATTTTCAATTCAATACCGATTAAAATTGGTATTAAATTGGAGAATAATTGGAATTGAATTGGAGTTGATACATATTAACTACATGATAACTACCTATTTACTATATGGTAAAGAACTACCTTCCTCAGGCTTTTACCTGAAGCTGAAGGTAAAATGAATATTATTATTCAATCGTGGGCGACAAGATATTTAATTTTGTATCATTATTGTATTTGAAGTGAACCCAAAAAGTGAATACCTTACTCACTCCCGGCGAAGATGTGATTATTAAAGGACGTAACCTGCGCATCGAAGGCGATAAAGAAACGGCAAGAAAAACGTTCTCTAACATACTTTAACGAAGAAAAAACCGTTCCTTTGTAATAAAATCAGCCTGCATCCGTCTTACTAATGATGACAGAAAAAGAATTTAACCATATGATCCTGCCTCTGACCAAGAATATCTATGCCTATGCACAGCATATTCTCAGCAATCCGACAGATGCTGCAGACATCACTCAGGAGGTTATGATTAAACTCTGGAATACACGTAGAGAGCTGAAAGAAGTGCAAAATCCCCGGGCCTGGGCATTGAAGGTGACCCGCAACTTGTGCCTCGACTGGATAAAAAAACAAAAACCGGTGTACGGCGGGGAAGAGCTGGCACAAAACGAAGATTATACAAGCAATCCCTTGCAGGAAATCGAAACCAAGGACACCGTGAGCCTTCTCCGGCAAATCATCGACACTCTGCCGGAAAATCAACGGGAGGTGCTCATCCTGCGGGAAATAGAAGAACTGGAATTTGAAGAAATCGAACAGATCACAGGACTAACCGCCAACCACATCCGGGTGTTGCTCTCACGCGGACGGTCGAAGGTAAAAGAAATGATGCGAAATGAAAGATGACAGATAGAATATATGGAAGAAGTACTGAAACGATATTACAAAGGGGAGACAACTTTGGCAGAAGAGCGGGAGTTGAGGTCTGCCTGGCAACGGGGAGAACTCCCGGGAGAACCGATTTTGGGGCTTCGCGATCCGATGGAAATACCGGAAGGCCTGAATGAAAAATTACAGCGGTATATCCGGCAAAAACGGCAACGCAAAATCAGACAGCTCTGGATTACGGCCGGGAGTATCGCAGCGATGGCCGTGCTGATCCTTTCATTCAGGGGGACCTTCACAACGACACCCCGTCCGGGTATACAACTGTCGGATAACCTGAAGAAAGAACGCTTCGAAAATGCACTGCGCGTCCTGGGAAATGCCCTGGAAGATGAAAAAACACCGGTACAAAGAGTGCTTTACGAAGATCATAACCTGATTATAGCGATAGAATAAAAAGTATAATTATAAAACAAGATAGCCATGAGAAGAATATTTATTATTTTGTCGATTGTATCTGTTTTGCCTTTCGCGGCAAATGCACAATTATCTAAGCTCATGTCCAAATACCATGAGAAAAACGGCGTGACGGTCACCCAGCTGGACAAAAGCCTTTACGGACTTTATCAACGGAATAATCTTCCGCCCGAGGCAAACGAACTCCTGCAAAAACTGGAAGAGGTGAATATTCTCAATCTGGATTTGAATCAGACCGATCCCTCCCTGAGCGAAAAAGCGATCGGCCAGTTCCGGGAAATACTGGATAAACCGGAAAAATACAAACTGATCAAAAGCCGGAACGACGAGTTCGGAAAGCAACTGATCTACACGCACAACAAAAACGGACAAGTGACCGACCTGGTGGTCTGGAACCAAAACCCACAACAGGTGGATATCATCGAACTCCGGGGAGACATTCAACTGGATAAAATCGCCCTGCTGTCGAGAGCGCTGAATCTGAAAGGCCTGAACTCCCTGGCTGCCTTGAGTTCCAATGCCGACACCTATGAGTCGTATAAACACTTTAACGATTTCCCGGATATGAATCCCGGAGCTATTTCACAGCATATCCGGCAGATGATGGAAAATCTGCACAATCACATGGGAAGCGGGTCGTTATTCGGCGATTTTTTCGGCATGCCCGGTGATTCGACCACCACGAACAATATGCCCGGCGGTTTTCCATTCGGTCATTTCCTACCGGACGAATTTTTTAATCCGGGGGAGGGCATGACGGATGAAGATTTCGAAGAATTTTTCAAAAACGGCAATCACCGGCAAAAGGTTGAAAAATTTTTCCAATCGTTCGGCAACGGTACAGGTATGAGCAGTAACTCGGTACAAATCACGGAAGAAAACGGAAAAACAAAAATTAAAATCGACTCCCAGAATTCGGATATGACTTACATCATCGATGGGCAACAAGCCCCTAAAGACAACGTACAAATGCCGGATAAGATTTTGAATGTCAACATCATCCCATCGAAAGAAGATGTCAAAAAATCCTATTTATTCATCACGTCGAGAGATCGGTTAGGAGAATTTGTGAGCTTTCAGAATGGCGTACTCACTTTTAAATACAATAGCCAGGAATACAAATACAATCTCGAAAAAATGAAAGAACCTCTTCTGGTTATCGACGGACGCCTGGCCGACCGTTTCGATATCGATCCCAGTGAGATCCTGCAAATCCGTCCGATTAGCCCGATTGAAAAAGAGGTGGGGTATTACCCGAATGCAGAAGTGATTATCAATACGAAATAATCCCCCCTAAGGGAAGGATCGGTGAACCTTCGGTTCTGATTTATATTCATTTATCAGGAGCGAAGGTTTTACTAATCAGCGATGGGGAAGACTGCACAACTCCGATTTATCGGCCGTTGTTTTTACTGTTAAAAGGCCGGTCACACCTGTTCATCCGCTTTTCCCGAAACGGCAGGAGTTTCTGCATCGCTCTGCAAGCGGAATTCGATCGGAAGCGTATAGAACACATCTACAGCCACGCCTCTCTGTTTGCCGGGAATCCAATCGGGTAATGCCTTGACAACTCTCAGGGCTTCCCGGTCCAGATCCTGATCTACACTTCTTACAACCTGAGGATCGGTCACTCTACCCGCTTTATCGATTACGAAAGAAACAATCACTTTACCCTGAATTCCTTTCTCCTGAGCCCGGACAGGATATTTGACCATCCGTGCCATATAAGCCAGCACATTTCCTTCTTTGAATACCGGCATTTCCTCGACAGCCGTGAAAATTTCTCCCTCCTTAGATGTTGCATTCTGGCCAGCTTTCGCATATCCGACAACTACCATTCCCTCGAGCTCTACCGGTTGCTTAGGTAAAACCACCTCTTTCAGATTAGCTTTATCCCCACAAATCACCTCTGCAGTCCGTTTGCCTACATATGAAAAATAAAGCGTATCTCCCTTCCCGGCCTGGATAGAGAATTCTCCATCCTGATCAGTGGAAGCCCCCAGTGAGGTCCCTTTGATAATGACCGTGGCCCCTTGCAGGGGATTACCTTGTTCGTCCACTACCCGGCCTTTGTATAAGGAAGTTTCCCCGCCGGCCTGTATCAGCGTATGGGAGGCCAGATCGGTTACGGCTCGTGCATTTCCAGCCAGAATCAATAAGCCGGTTACCGGAAGTAAAAAGGCATATTTCAACAAGCCGATTCTGGATGTTTTCTTCTTATTCATCATAATAATTCGTTTTTTTAATTGAGAAACATTGAAATTATTAACTATAGGTACTGCAGTCGATTGATGGGACAGGCGAAGCAAGTGATATTGATAATTTTTGCGGTTGTAACCGGAATTTACCACTTGCTCATCTGCTAAAAATTCCAGATTCTGCCTGATTTCTTTACGTAAAAGCCAGACAACCGGATTGAACCAGAAAAAGATACAAAGTATCTCCCCGAGTAACATATCCAATGAATGCCATTGGCGGACATGAGCAGACTCGTGTACGATAATCTCATGAAGTTCCCGCTCTTCGTAATGGGCCGGATTGACAAAAATCCAACCGAAGAAAGAGAAAGGAGCTGTAATCTTCGGCAAAGCAATGACCGGAACATGATGACAGCTCTGTTTTTTACCCTGATAAGCGAGTCGACAGATACCAGCCAACTGGACCGCCATACGGAGTGTCAGCACAAGACTTCCCCCACTCCAAATCCAGATCAGGAACCGCTGCCAGGTGAAAAGCGATTGTTCTGCGGCAGGTTGCGGAGCCACAGGAGTAACCACCGCCAGCATTTCGGCATACCCGACAACCATCCCGGGCAAGGCATTACCTTGCTCCAACCAGGATGCCAACGAAATCAGGGGATATACAAAAGCCAGTATAACGATGGAAAAAAGAAATAAACGCCGGATTCTTAAAAAAGTATCCCTGGAAAACAACATCCGATATAAAAGATAGAATACCACTAAACCCGCATTTACCTGTAATATATAAATTTGAAAATCTTCCATAGCTCCTATTCTTTTTCAATTAAACGGATAATTTCTTCTAACTCTTTGGCCGAGATCTTCTGTTTCCGGGCAAAAAAAGTTACCATCTCTTTATATGAATTCTCGAAATAATTCTGTACGACGCCGGAAAGAAATTTCGTTTTGTATTCCCCTTCATCGATCGAAGGCGAATAAACATAGGTGTTCCCATAACGTTTGGCCTGTACATATCCTTTTTTCTCCAGATTTTTCACGATAGAAGCCACCGTCGTATAAGGCGGACGAGGCTCTTCCATGCAATTCAAAAAATCTTTAATCACTCCTTCTTTTACCTGCCAGATAATAAGCATGATTTCTTCTTCCTGAAAAGTCAATTTTTCCATAAGGCACATCAAACTACGATTTATTCGCAAATCTACGAAAATTTCGTAGATCGACCAATGTTTGATAAAGAAAGTTTCAAAAAAATATATATCCGCAGGCTCCAGCAACCCGATATACTACTTTAAACGCCGAAGGAGTAGTTATGAACTCCCGTCCTCCCCCATTGGGGACGAAAGGTCCGTCCCGGAGTTCCAAAAAGAAAGTGCCTGAACTGATCAGGCACTTTCTCCGAGTTGATTCAATTATCCCTAAAAATCTGTTTTTAGAAATTCAATACTTTTACCCAACCGAATTTGTCCGGTTCGTCTCCGTATTGAATAGCTCTCAAACGGTTGTACAATTTGGTACACCATTCACCAGGAACATCGGGCTTACCGAAAACGATGCTCTTGTTGTTTTCGAGATCATCGATCTGTCCGATAGGACTGATGACAGCAGCCGTACCGCAAGCTCCGGCTTCTTCGAAAGTCTCGAGTTCTTCTACGGGAATAAGCCGGCGTTCTACTTTCAATCCCATGTCTTCGGCCAATACCATCAGGCTGGCGTTGGTGATAGAAGGCAGGATGGTGTGAGAGAACGGAGTGATATATGAACCGTTTTTAATACCGAAGAAATTGGCCGGGCCACATTCGTCGATGTATTTCTTCTCTTTGGAATCGAGGAAGATGGCGGTCGAATAGCCTTTCTGATGGGCTACTTCGCCGGATCTCATTCCTGCAGCGTAATTACCTCCTACTTTGATGTGTCCGGTGCCATTGGGAGCAGCACGGTCGTAACGGCGTTCGAGCATGACTTTGGTCGGTTTGAAACCGGCTTTGAAATAAGGTCCTACAGGAGCTACAAATACAACGAAAATATATTCTTTAGCCGGAGCAACTCCCATCTGCGGTCCGACACCGATCAACAAGGGACGGATATATAAGCTGGCCCCCGATTCGTAAGGCGGAACGTATTCTTTGTTCAACTCGATGGCTTTGACGACAGCTTCTTCGAACAGTTCGATCGAAGGAGCCTGCATCATTACGTATTCGGCAGAACTAAGCATACGTTTTGCATTTTCTTCACAACGGAAGAGACGGATTTTTCCATCTTTACCCCGGAAGGCTTTCATACCTTCGAATGCTTCCTGTCCGTAATGCAAACAGGTAGAAGCCATATGAATATTCAGCATTTCAGAGTCGCTGACTTCAGGAGCACTCCATTTGCCGTCCTTATAATAACAACGTACGTTGTAATCCGTCTTGGAATATCCAAAGGACAATTTACCCCAATCTAAATTTTTCATAGTAGTTAGTTTTTGATTATTTTATAATAGTCATCTCGTTGATCAGGTTCTTAGCTCCGGCATATTTATCTACAATCCAGAGGAAATAACGAGTGTCGAGATTGATACACCGTTGCAGATTTTCTTCAAAATCGATGTCTCCGGACATGGCTTCGGAGTTACCGTCGAAGGCAGTACCGATCAGATGTCCTTCGGCGTTGATGACACCGGAACCGCTGTTACCTCCGGTGATGTCGTTATCTGTGATGAAGTTGACACTCAACTTATCGGTCCCGTAAGGAGCGAAATCCTGCTGAGCATACAGTTCTTTCAGCCGGTCGGGTACTTCGAACTCCCCACCTTTGGGCCCTTCTTTTTCGATCACACCGGTAAGGGTGGTGTAGTAATCATAGAAAACAGCATCCCGCGGTTTGTAGCTACCTACTTTACCATAGGTCAAGCGAATCGTAGAATTGGCATTGGGAGCCCAGGCTTTATCGGGCTGCATTTCCATCAATCCCCTCACGAAAAGACGGTCTCCTTTGGAAATTTTTTCCTGCATTTCACCACTGTAGGCGGTCAGTTTGATCCAAATCTCATAGAAAGATTTACCGGCAATATATACCGGGTCTTTGGCCAATTGTTTACAATCGGGTTTGTCGAGAAATGCGTTGAAAGCAGCTTCGTCCATGAAGATGGATTTCTGCTGCAATCCGGCAGCGAACTTATCGTAATTACCTTTGTATTTTTTGTTGACCAGATCGATAACTTCGGGGTAAAGATCGGGATCGACATTGTCGTTGTATATTTTAAACAATGCAGCGAATAATTTTGTATCGAGATCGGCATTATAGTCTTTGAAAAAAGCTTTAGCCATATCTTTCAAAGCTTCTTTAATCTCTGTTTTTTCTCCGGCGGGGATTTCTTTATCACAAAGATCTTCGATCATTCTTCCGCTACGGTAAGCGAACAAATGAGCTTCGGGTCCGGCCAGGGCTTCCTGCGCATAAGCCGTAGCTACGGAATATTCTTTAATATCTTCGTATCCCTGGCGAATCATCGGCAGCACTTCGCCGTAAGTGGCTTTGCGGGCCGGATCGGCATTTACCCAAGCGGTAAACTCTCTTTCGATGGCTTCTTTGTTGCCTTTGGTGTTCAGGTTTTTGAGCGCTTTATTCTGCTCGAAGGAATATTTCCAGTAGTTGGCACAACTGGCATATTTAGAAGCATATTGAATCCGGGTTTTCGGACTCTTAGCCATTTCTTCGCGCATAACCTCCAATTTTACCGTACGTACTTTGTAACGGATATCGTTGGTTACATCCATCGTATTCTGTAATCCGAAACTGGTGGTATAGCGGTCGGTAGTTCCGGGGAATCCCATAATCATGGCAAAATCACCGTCTTTCACGCCTTTTGCAGATACGGGCAGGTAATGTTTGGGTTTTAAGGGTACATTATCTTTGGAGTATTCGGCAGGGCTACCGTCAGGAGCGGTGTAAATACGGAACATAGAAAAGTCGGCAGTATGACGGGGCCACATCCAGTTATCGGTATCTCCACCGAATTTTCCCATGCTCTGAGGAGGGGCACCTACCAAACGTACGTCTTTGTAGATGGTGTAAAGGAACAGGAAGAATTGGTTTCCTTCGAACATCGGCTGAACCTGTCCGCTTAATTTCGTTCCAGCCACAGCTTCCTTCACAATCACTGCAGATATACTGTCGATGATAGCACCGCGGTCCATTTCGCTCATATCGTCTTTTAAGAAAGGAGCGATACGGTCGGTTACGTCTTCCATCCGTTCCAGAATAGAAGCGGTCACGCCGGGATTGGTGAGCTCATCTTCCATTTTGTAAGCCCAGAAACCATCGGCCAGATAGTCGTGCTCGACAGAAGAATGAGATTGGATAGCACTGAAACCACAGTGATGATTGGTCAGCATCAACCCATTGGGAGAAATAATCTCTCCCGAACAAAAATGACGGAAAGGACGGCCGGCATTGCCTAAACCGACGATAGCATCTTTGATACCGGGTTTATTGACATCGTAGATATCTTCTGCAGTCAGTTTAAATCCCATCTGTTGCATTTTCTCAATGTTCAGTGGTTTTAATTTCGACAACAACCACATTCCTTCATCAGCCCTGACAATAGACACCGAAAGCAGAGCAAGAGCAATAATCAATAGTTTCTTCATGTGTTTTATTCTATAGTATTTGTTTTAAATTATAACTACCACACTATCCCAACTTAAATTTCTTAACGAAAAACAACCTTTTTCCTAAGTTATTATAACTTTCAAGCTAAGATAAGTGCAAATATATAATTAAATCCGTTCTTTATCTGATTTTCACTTTATTTTAACAGGAGAGAGGAAAAGAAAAAACCGGGACAGAAAAAAGAACAGGAAGAAAAGATTTGGAAGGCTGAAGGAGAAGAATATAGCAAAATACGATACCTTTGTGAGGTGAGAGATTTTGATTTTATATAATAACGAGATTATGGCCGATACAAGTAACAAAAAAAATATCAGAGAAGAATCTTTACGGGATTTAAGCGACTTTTTAACCGCACAAGGCGAGAAGGCTTTCCGTGCAAAACAGATCTGGCAATGGATCTGGCAAAGAGGGGTGACGGATTTCGCAGAGATGAGCAACTTATCGAAGGCTACCCGGGAATTATTAAGCCGGCATTATTTCTTCGATTCCCTCTTTCCGCAGCAGGTGCAGACAGCCAGCGACGGCACCGAAAAAACAGCCTGGCGGCTGACTGACGGCGAAATCGTCGAGAGCGTACTGATTCCCGGAAATCAAAAATTCACGGTCTGTGTATCTTCACAAGTGGGTTGTCAGCTGGGGTGCAAATTCTGTGCAACCGGTACCCTGGGTTTTAAACGTAATTTAACGGCCGGCGAAATTTTCGAACAGGTGGTCCGTGCACAGCAGGCAGCGGAAGCCCAGGGGCAACCATTGAGCAATATCGTTTTCATGGGAATGGGCGAACCTTTACTGAATTACGAGCAGGTCCTCAGAGCGATAGAACGGATTACGGCCCAGGACGGATTAGCCATGTCACCCTACCGGATTACGGTATCTACAGCCGGTATCCCGGAAAAAATCAGGCAATTGGCAGACGATGGAGTGCGTTTTAATCTGGCGCTTTCTCTACATGCAGCGAAAGAAACCACCCGCACTTTCCTTATGCCGGTGAATAAAGCCTATCCTTTGAGTGAGATTGCAGGAAGCCTGAAATATTTCGTCGAAAAAACAGGAACCCGTCCGACTTTCGAGTATTTGCTTCTGAAAGATATCAACGACAGCCTCGAAGATGCAAAAGCTTTGGCCCTCTATTGCCGCCAATTCCCGATCAAGATCAATATCATCGAATACAACAATGTGGAAGGTTCTGGTTTTCACCACAGTCCGGACAAAAACCGGGATGCCTTCATCCGGTTTCTGGAAGGATGTAACATGGTGGTCAACGTACGCCGCAGCAAAGGGAAAGACATCGACGCCGCCTGCGGACAGTTGGCGGGGAAACAAGAAAGCAATTTGTAAAATCCATAAAGTCTTCCGGACCCTGCGAATCCTTTTTTAAGGCCACCGGTCAGGAGCGGAACATGGTATCATAAACCGAATTAAAACGTACCGTTTACATAGTTACAACGCTTTCAAAAACTATGTCTAAACCGTCGTAACCAAAAAAACGGTAGAATTATTCGGTACTTATTCGTCTCCGGTGATCGGAATTGGTGACCCGGTCGCTTCTGTCGGTCGTCTAACTTTTTCTGAACGCCCGACCGGCGGTGTCTGACGAGCTTGCGAGGAGTTCCGCCGGTCAGTGAAGGAAAGCCTTAACGGACCGGTCCAGGCGAACCGGTCTTCCGGTATAAAAACCGAAATCGGAATAGAAAGAAAAAATTATACTTACGTTCTTATGATGAATTTATACCTTTTATAAAATGCCTTGGTCCATTATCGCGCGGGCTACTTTGATAAAACCGGCCACGTTAGCTCCTTTGACATAGTTGACGTAACCATCGGGCTGGGTACCGTATTTCACACACTGCGCATGGATAGACTGCATGATCTCCTTTAGTTTCTGATCGACTTCTTCGCGTGTCCAGCTGATTTTCTGTGCATTCTGACACATCTCGAGACCCGAAGTGGCCACTCCGCCGGCGTTGGCGGCTTTACCGGGAGCATACAACAGTTTATTTTCGAGAAAGACCTGAATCGCTTCGGGTGTAGAGGGCATGTTCGCCCCTTCGGACACCGCCACACAACCGTTGGCAACTAAAGTACGGGCTTCGTCACCGTTCAGCTCATTCTGAGTGGCACTGGGCATAGCGATATCACATTTCTCCCCCCACGGCCGACCTCCGGCCACGTATTTACAACCGTACTTATCGGCATATTCCTTCACCCTTCCCCGGTAGAACAATTTTAACTCCATCATATATTCCAACTTTCCAGCACCGATCCCTTCGGGATCGTAAATATAACCGCTGCTATCCGACAGAGTCACCACCTTTGCGCCGAGCTCGTTCAGTTTCTGTACTGTGTAAAGGGCCACATTTCCCGCCCCCGAGACGGCTACGGTCTTGCCCTTCAGCTCTATATTCCGGGTCTTCAGCATCTCCAACAGGAAATATACATTCCCATAACCGGTAGCTTCGGGACGGATCAGAGAACCACCGGATTCCAGGCCTTTGCCCGTAAAAGTTCCGCTATTTTCCCTCGCCAGTTTTTTATACATTCCGTACATATAATTAACCTCCCGGCCACCGACACCGATATCCCCTGCCGGAATATCCGTACCGGGTCCGATATTGCGCCATAACTCCAAAATATAGGCCTGACAAAAACGCATAATCTCGGCATTCGATTTTCCTTTCGGATTAAAATCCGAACCACCTTTAGCCCCTCCCATCGGTAAAGTAGTCAGTGAATTTTTAAAGGTCTGCTCGAAAGCCAGGAATTTTAAAATAGATAAATTCACGGAGGAATGGAAACGGATTCCTCCTTTGTAAGGACCTATAGCATTGTTGTGCTGGATGCGGTAGCCCATGTTGGTATGCACATTTCCCTGATCATCTGTCCAGGTCACCCGAAACGAGAAAATCCGATCGGGAATACAGAGCCGCTCGATCAAATTGCTTTTTTCAAACTCGATATTCCGATTATAGGTATCTTCGATGGTATTCAATACCTCTTCTACTGCCTGGTGGTATTCCGGTTCGTTGGGAAACCGCCTTTTCAATTCTGTCAAAACGTCTTTTGCTTTCATAAGATATAGGTTAAATCAGAAGCCCGCCCGAAGGCGGGTTTCATGGGTCAGTTGTATATAAATTGTCAGTAGTATGTGTTTCGTTTGTACGAACAAAGGTAGCGCATAATATCAAAAATAATTCATTTTGTTAAATTTCAAACACGAAAGGAAGATTTGTGTAATTTCGGGAAAGTGAAAACGTTAACGCCCTCATTCTTTCACAGAAAAACAGCTTCATCATCAAAGCCGCTCCCGGATACATGAAAAATACCAAAGTTTTATTAACTTTGTAAGTTGACATTATAAATTTAAACCCAACCTTATGATCACCAAAAACTATATAGCGAAAGGAGAAGGCGCCAACCGTTTCGAGAAAGTGCCGGTCCGGATTTATGAAAAACCTTCCGAAGCCGTCAAAGCGGTAGCCCGGGAAATTGCCGATCTGATCCGTACGAATGCGGATAAAAGCGAAAAATGTGTCCTCGGATTAGCGACCGGTTCATCTCCGATCAAACTCTATGAAGAACTGGTCCGCATGCACCGTGAGGAAGGCCTGTCGTTCAAAAATGTAGTCAGTTTCAATCTGGACGAATACCTGCCTATGCCTAAAGAATCGGAGCAAAGCTACCATTATTTCATGCACCATCACTTATTCGACCATATTGATATCGACCCGAAAAATATTCATATTCCGGACGGAACCTTAAAAGCGGAAGAGATAGAAAACTTTTGTAAGGAATACGAACGGCAGATCGAGGCCGCCGGAGGTATCGACATTCAAGTGCTCGGAATCGGCCGCACAGGCCACATCGGTTTCAACGAACCCGGTTCGCCGCTGACTTCGAAAACCCGGATGGTATATTTAGACGATCTGACGATTAAGGATGCTGCAGGAGATTTCGGCGGCATGGAAAATGTGCCGTCCCGCGCCATTACCATGGGAGTGGGTACGATTATGAAAGCCCGGAAAGTAATACTCCTGGCTTGGGGTGAGAAAAAAGCTTCTATCATCAAAGCTACGGTCGAAGGTAGTGTTTCGGATGCTGTCCCTGCCACTTTTCTGCAAGTACATCCGAACGTACAGTTCGTCATCGACGAAAGTGCAGCCGAAGAACTGACGCGTGCCAATCAACCCTGGTTGGTCAGCAAAGTACAATGGAACGACAAGCTGATCCGAAAAGCCGTCATCTGGCTGTGCCAGAAAGTGAAAAAGCCGATCCTGAAAGTAGAAAACAAAGACTACATCGACAATGGGATGACCGATCTGATCAAGACTTTCGGTTCGGCCAATAAAGTAAATATCCAGGTATTCAACGACCTGCAACACACCATTACAGGTTGGCCGGGAGGCAAACCCAATGCAGATGATTCTACCCGTCCCGAAAGAGCCTATCCTTATCCTAAACGAATCCTGATCTTCAGTCCCCATCCAGACGACGACGTCATCTCTATGGGAGGTACTTTTGCCCGGTTGGTAGAACAAGGTCACGAAGTGCATGTCGCTTACCAAACCTCGGGCAGCATCGCTGTTTTCGACGATTATATCTATCAGCAAATGGATATCGCCACCTCTTTTACTAAACTGGTGGACGGGGATTTACCGGCCATGGAAAACGCATTTTTACAAATAAAACAAGCTATCGCTAACCGCAAACCGGGAGACGAGGAAGCACGGTATCTATTGCAATTCAAGGCCGCCCTTCGCCGGGCAGAAGCCCGCGGAGCCTGCCGTTTTATCGGTGTCCCTGAAGAACGGGTACACTTCCTGAACCTCCCCTTCTATGAAACCGGGAAAGTGAAAAAGAACCCGCTATCGCAAGCCGATGTCGATATTATCGTCGATCTTTTACGGAAAGTACAACCCCATCAGATCTATGCTGCGGGTGACTTAGCCGATCCGCACGGGACACACGGAGTCTGTCTGGATGCGATTCTCCGTGCCTACAACATCATCGACCGGGACGAGTGGTTTAAAGATTGTAACACCTGGTGGTATCGCGGCGCGTGGATGGAATGGGAAGTAGAAAAAGTAGACATGGCGGTTCCGATCAGTCCGGCAGAATTGTCTATCAAACGGAAAGCGATCTACAAACACGGTTCACAAAACAACGGACCGGCATTTCCGGGAGATGATCCGCGTGAATTCTGGCAACGGGCGGAAGACCGTAACCGGAATACAGCGGATTTGTACAACCGTTTGGGTATGGCCGAATATGAAGCAATGGAGGTTTTTACCCGGTATAAGCACGACCACGGAGACTCTCTGAAATAAAATTTACCAGACCGGAACGGCAGATTCGTAAATGAATTTTAGGTTAAATCTTTAATCTTTTTATAACTTTGTCGGCTCACAACACTGACACTTATAAAAATAGTATAATCATGAAAAGAAAAACTACACTCTTAGTGATGGCAGCCGGCATGGGTTCCCGTTTCGGAAGTCTGAAACAGATTACTCCTCTCGGACCGCACCAGAAGGCTTTGCTGCACTATACCATTTATGACGCAGTTCATGCGGGATTCGATAAGATCGTTTTCGTTATCCGCGAAAGTTTCGCCAAAGAATTTATCGATTTTGTAGGGAAATATGCCGAAGGATTGGTAGAAACCGCTTATTGCTATCAAAGTATGGATAAACTACCGGGAGGAATGCCGCCCATCGAGCGCGAGAAGCCGTGGGGTACGGCACATGCCATCTGGAGTGCCAAAGAAGTAATCGATGAACCTTTTGCCGCCCTGAATGCCGATGATTTTTACGGTAGCGATGCTTTTGTAAAAGCCCACGATTTCCTGGCCAACGAAGCAACGGACCAAGAGTTCGGCCTGGTCGGTTACCGTCTGGCTTCTACCCTATCGGAAAACGGCACTGTTTCACGAGGGATCTGTGAAACCGACAGCCATCACCACCTGACTGCCGTTACGGAATGTACGAAAATCGGCAGACAGGCAGACGGAAGCATCAAAGACGAAGAGACCGGAAAAACACTGAATGCCGACGATCTGGTATCTATGAATTTCTGGGCCTTTACTCCTAAAATTTTCGAAGAAATCGAAAGACAGTTCGTCGAATTTTACCCGGCTAACAAAGATAATCTGAGATCAGAATTTTATATTCCCAAAGTAGTGGATAAAATGATCAAGGATCAAATTGCCGATGTAAGGGTACTGAAAACAACGGCTAAATGGTTCGGAGTCACTTATAAAGAAGATACCCCTTCTGTAAATGCAGCCCTTGCCGCTTTTGACAAGGAAGGAAAATATCTGGATATCTAAGTTCCGGATTGAGTTATTACGAAAGGAGGCAGACTAAAAAGTCTGCCCCTTTTTCTTTATTTTTATTTCGTTTTCCCCTCTTTTTCACAACAGGATTTTTCACACTTTTCGCCGGTTTGGGTTTTGGCAGAAGTGTTATTTCCTTCGATTCCTTTCACTTCGATGTTCAATTTCTCGATGGCTTTCTGCAAGTTTTCGGTGGTATTTTTGTCTTCGCGGAAAGTGATTGTGATGGTTTGAGTTTTCATATCCACTTTCAGGTCTTTCACTCCCTTTTCATAAGGGATATTCTTTTCTACTTTTGCTTTGCAAGATTCGCAATGCAGGTTAGCATTAAAAATGACGGTTTTCTCATTCTTTTTCTGAGCATTTACACTCATGGCAGCTGACAATACTACTACCATTATCAAAACTAATCGTACTACTTTCATGGTTCCTAGTTTTAAATTTATGTATCAAAGTTAATAAAACAATATTATTCCCGATCTAATCCGAAGCGAAGGCCGAGATAAAATTTACGTCCGTGTACAGGACCCCAAATTTTCGAAGAGTCGAAAGCGTCACTCCAGGGACGGTCGGCAGCCAGGATAGGATGTTTTTGGGTGAAATCACCGATATTTTCACATCCGGCATAAATACTCCATTTACGGAAAAACTTGGAAATCTGGGCATTCATGATACGGAAAGAATCGAAACGATCCGCTTGTCCTGAATTTTCTGACACAGGAACGGGAATACGTCCCGGACCGTTGAATTGAGTGGTGAAATCGAATTGCCATTTCTTCATATTGGTGTAATATGACAAATTCAACAAGCCTTTGTATTTACTTTGCAGAGGAGCCCTCAACAGACGGCCGCCCATCGTGGTCTTCACATCATTGTAACGATAAGCACCCAAAACGTCGAACCGGGGGATCAATTCGTATTTCACTTCCACCTGATAACAATTGGAGTAAGAATCACCGTCTAAGTTATAAAAATTGACTTTTCCTACCTGAGTCTCATTATCGGCCACGACCTGATCGGTAAAGTTCGTCCGGTAATAATCGAGGTTGATATTCAGTATACGGTCGAACAAGAGAAATTTGCGGTTCAACTGTACTCCGAAATTCCAGGCTTTTTCCATATCCAAACGATCTAATTCTTCGGGATGGGCTGCCAACAATTTATCGTTGACATATACCGAATTGGCAGAAGCCAACAGATAACTGTTATCGGCCAGGATGTTGGCTGTCCGGGCACCGTGACCGGCAGACACCTTCAACATCGTAAAATCGTCGGGGGCATAAGCCAGATGTAAACGGGGAGTTACAAAACTACCGAAAATATTATGGTAGTCATAACGCAGTCCGGCCATTACGGTCAATTTTTGCCAGAAAAGTCCGGTATACTGGAAAAAAGCCCCTCCTACCCGTTCGTTACGATCGAAATCTACGGTTGCCGTCTTTTGACCGGAACCCACTAAATAGTCGTTGAAGGATTCATCATAACGATCGAAATTAAAGGACAACCCCGCAGAATATTTCTGATTTTCATTCTGTCCGAATATAGACTGAAAAATATAGTTAGAAAAAACAGTCTGCTGACGGGCTTGATAATCACGGGCGCCATAATATGAATCCTGATCGTGATCGGTATAATTCACCAAAATCGCCATACTGGTATTCTCGTACTGCGGCATCAGATAACCCAACTTCAAAAAGCCTTCATACCGGCGAGAGTCGATGCCGATCCCATACAAAGTACCCTCTCCATAGCTACCCCGCATTTCCTTCCTAAATCCTTTCTGCCCTCCCAGGCGGGTTTCGTCGAGGAGCTTCCCTCCGAATTGCAAAAACCAAGTATCGGTCTTATATTGCCAGCGATTCATCACATTGTATTGGGTCGTTTTAGGCATATCCAAAAAGCCATCGTGGTTTCCATCGTGTTCCATGGTCAGCCAATCCCCGTGAGCCAGGATGGCTGTGCTCCACTTGTCATTCAGACGGATGCCTGTATTGGCATTGAATTCGATCATCCCTTCACTATTCCCATAGGCATTGACAAAAATCTTTTCGCTCGTAGCAGGCTTTTTATAATCGACACTGATTTGTCCGGCAATCGCTTCATAGCCATTGATTACCGAACCGGCCCCCTTCGAAACCGAGATAGCGCTCATCCAAGGGCCTGGGACATAATTCAATCCGTATAATGCCGAAATCCCCCGAAAATTGGGCATATTCTCCGTCATCATCTGCACATATTTACCGGTCAGCCCCAACAACTGGATCTGTTTCGCCCCAGTCACAGCATCGGCATATGCCACATCTACCGAAGCATTGGTAGTGAAACTCTCTCCCAGATTACAACAAGCTGCTTTACACAATTCTTCGCCGGTGATCACCTGTTCGATCAGAGGCCCTCGGGTACTCATAATCGTCGTATTTCCCCGGGTGACCACTTTCACTTCATCGAGTACTTCTCCTGCCACCAATTCGATCTCGACCTGTTTATCCGTGCGTTTTACCGTAAGCGTATCGGTCCGGTACCCGATAAAGCTGGCGACCAAGCGCCCCGATTTATTCCATTTGATTTTGAAATGCCCTTCAGCATCCGTCACTACACCGTCTGTCGTTCCGGCCCAATAGACATTGGCACCCGGCAAACCGACCTTTTTTCCATTCTCCTGCTCGACCACCCGTCCCTTTATATCCTGGGCATATCCTCCCAGAGAGGCACATAACAGTACCATTAAACTGAACAATTTCATTTTTACACTATTTACCTTATGATTGAAGATTAAAAATGACAACACACCTTATCCAAATCCATAGTCAGGACTGACCGGCAAAAGGTTTTAACAAAGAAAAGTACACAACGATTCCAATGAGGGCGGAATCCCGGGAAACTTCCGGTAAAAAGCAAAGCCATCCTTTCCGTCCCGCACAGCAAGAATCTGCATCGTCATCTCCCAACCGCATTCAGGTAAGGTAAATACGGAAAGTTGCATTTGTAAAACCCGCTCTACCAATGAAGAATCAGTCACTTTATAAAAATCATGACGGGAAGAAGCATGACAACAATCTTTACAAAATTGCCGTTCCTCCTGACAACAGCCACATCCCTCTTCGCAAGGACATGTGTTCTCTGCAGGCAGGACTCTGACTTCGAGATATGTGCGGTCCGAATGAATGCAACCCGACTGAGTTACATTCACTCCAATCAATGCCATCCCGGTAATAAGCAGCACTAACGTATGCAATATCTGTTTGCCCAATTTCAACATCGTTTGCAAATATATTCTTTTCCTTTAGAAAGCAACAGAAAGAAATAATTCTTGACAGAATTTTAACTAATAGATTCCTTTTGTCCTAGTCGAAAAAAATTGTATTTTCGTACGATTAAAATCTAGTAATAACTAACCTTTTTCATCATGTTGAGAAGAAATATACGGTCGTCTGTATTTGTATTACTTGCATTGGCAGCCTGTACAAATAAAAATAATGTTAAAATTACCGGAGAGATCAAGGAAGCTGAAAATCAAAAAGTGTACCTGGAGCAGTTGAATGTCGATCAAGCTGTCATCATCGACTCGACAAAAACCGACCGGAACGGACATTTCACCTTTAAAACAACAACCTCCCTCCCCACTTTCTATAATGTAAAAATCGGTCCGAAGGAATTTATTACTTTCATTGCTGAACCGGAAGATCATATCGAATTAAGCGGAACGTTGAACGGACTTTCCCAGAATTACTGGGTAGACGGATCTGAAAATTCCCTTTGGGTAAAGCTGCTGAATTTTCAACTGAACAATACTCATGTCATGATGGATTCGCTGAAGAAAAGCTTTGCCGCCCTTCCTGCCGAAGCGACCAGCGAACGTCAAAAAATTGCAGCCGCCTGGGATTCGGTCGTGAACAAACAAATTAACTTTTCGAAGGATTTTATCCTGAAGCATGCCATTTCGCCGGCTTCCTATTATGCCTTGTATCAGAAATTCGATCAGGATAATTTCATCCTGAATCCGGATAACGATTTGCATTCTTATAAAGTCGTCGCCTCTTCGATGAAAGCGATGTACCCGGAATCGCAATATACGAAAGCGATCCTGAATCATTTAGACCAGATCAACAAGGCGATTCAAAACATGAAAATAAAACAATTGATCAACAACAGCGAAGGATCACTGCCGGAAATCCATCTTCCGAATGCACAGGGGGACACCATTGCCCTTAGTTCGCTGAAAGGGAAATATATACTGCTCGATTTTACTGTCTTGAACAGCAAAGACGGAGTCGGCTATATTCAAGAGATGAAAAAGATCTACAACAAATTTAAAAACCGGGGAGTTCAGATTTATCAGGTTTGTCTGGATCCGAACAAACTTGCCTGGCAAAGTCTCGTAAAACAGTTGGATATCAATTGGATTTGTGTCTGGGATCCGGATGGTTTGAAAAGCCGTGCTGCTCAGATGTGGAACATACAACATGTACCTGCCAATTATATTATCAACCCTAAATTTGAAATTGTCGGGAAAAATCTGGCAGGCCAACGCCTGGAAGACCGTTTGAACGACCTTTTAAAATAATTTAAAATCACTCACCCCAAGAGCGAGAAAGAGGCAGAATCGATGAAAATCAGTGAGCGAATCCCCCTTACAGAACATACCCTCCGGCTCCAGGCTGGAAAAAAGGTTTATTTCGTTTCCGATGTCCATCTGGGTGCTCCTGTATTGGATAATGACCGGGAACGGGAAAACCGCCTGATCCGTTGGCTCGACACCATCCGTCCGGATTGTAGTGAGTTGTTCCTGCTCGGGGATATCTTCGATTTTTGGTTCGAATACAAGCGGGCAGTACCCAAAGGACATGTCCGCTTTCTGGCCAAAATATGCGAGTTTACGGACCAGGGCATACCTGTACATTTCTTTACGGGTAATCACGATATCTGGGCATTCGGTTATCTCCCGGAAGAATGCGGAGTGATCCTACATACTCACAATGAAATTTTCAGGATAGCCGGTAAGCGTTTCCTGATCGGACACGGCGATGCACTGAACCCACAGGATAAAGGATATCTATTTCTCTACCGTATTTTTCACAACCGTTTTTTACAACGGTGTTTCAGATGGCTACATCCGGATATCGGAATCCTGATTGCGCGGAAATGGTCGTCGCATTCCCGTCTGGAAAACGGCAAAATCGAAGCCGATGCATTCCGGGGAGCGGAAAAAGAAGAGATCGTCCGTTTTTGCCGGGAAGTGCTGCAAGGACAACATTTCGATTATTTCATTTTCGGACACCGGCATCTGCCTATCGATTTTACTCTCTCGCCAAGCAGCCGCTATATCAACACAGGGGACTGGATCACCTATTATAGTTTCGCCAGTTTCGACGGTCGGGAAGCAGTGCTCGAGACCGAAGATAAAAATCAGGATTTTCACTTTGATTTATTGTAAAATTATCTTAACTTACATACACTTAATCTTAAATCTGCGGTGTCATGTTAGTGAAGATATTTAGTGGTGCCGTCAATGGAATCGAGGCCACAACCATTACTCTGGAAGTTAACATCCTGAACGGTGCTAAATTTATCATTGTGGGCTTACCGGACAATGCGGTAAAAGAAAGTCAGCAACGGATCGATTCGGCCCTGCGGGAGATCGGTTCCCGGATTCCGGGCAAGCGGGTAATCATCAATATGGCTCCTGCCGATGTCAAAAAGGAAGGCTCTGCTTATGATCTCCCACTCTGTATCGGTATTCTGGCTGCCAACGAACAACTCTCGCCCGAAGGGCTGGAGAATTTTATGATGTTGGGAGAATTATCACTCGACGGAAGTTTGGTGGCGGTAAAAGGGGTACTTCCTATCGCTATCAATGCCAGGAGCGAGGGTTTCAAAAGCATTATCGTGCCGTTGGAAAATGCAAACGAAGCTGCTGTAGTCGAAGGTATACACGTCTATGGTTTCTCCCATATCCGGGAAGTCACCGATTTTCTGAACGGCAAACAGCAGGCAGAACCGTTCACCTTCGATCCGACCCTATCGGAAGTAACCAACGATCTTCTTTATGATTTTAAAGATGTGAAAGGGCAGGAAACCGTCAAACGGGCTTTGGAAATTGCAGCCGCCGGTGCTCACAATCTTCTGATGGTAGGAGCACCCGGCTCGGGGAAGACGATGCTTGCGAGGCGTTTACCGGGAATACTCCCTCCGATGACTGTCGAAGAGTCGCTGGAAACCACAAAAATTCATTCCGTCGCGGGAAAACTATCCCGGAATTGTTCGCTGATTACGACCCGGCCTTTCCGTTCACCCCATCATACAATCTCTCCGATAGCCCTGATCGGCGGAGGATCTTTCCCTCGTCCCGGTGAAATCTCTCTCGCTACGAACGGAGTTCTTTTCCTGGACGAGCTCACTGAATTTCAGCGCAATGTCTTAGAAGTTATGCGCCAGCCCCTGGAAGACCGGAAAATTACCATCAGCCGGGCCCGCTACAGTGTCGATTATCCGGCCAATTTTATGCTGATCGCTTCCATGAATCCTTGTCCCTGTGGTTATTATAACCATCCGACTAAAGAGTGTACCTGTTCGGGAAGTGCGATCCAGCATTATCTATCCAAAATTTCGGGTCCTCTGCTTGACCGGATCGATATACATATCGAGGTTGTCCCGGTAGAACTGGAAAAAATTGCCGGAATACAAGAAGCCGACCCTAGTAGCGTAGTCCGGGCAAGGGTGATCACTGCCCGCAACATTCAAACGGAGCGTTTTAAAGATTATCCGGGTATCTACTGTAATGCCCAAATGTCCCCGCCTCTGCTGAAACGCTTTTGTCCGTTGGATAAACAATGCCTTTCTTTATTAAAAATGGCGATGCAGAAATTCGGACTTTCTGCACGGGCTTATGACCGGATTATCAAACTCTCCCGGACAATTGCCGACCTGGCAAGTTCGGACCATATCCTGCCGCAACATATAGCGGAGGCTATTCAATACCGAAGCCTGGACCGGGAATCGTGGGGGAGTTAAGTGCGTATTTGCTGGTATCAATTTCCGTATTTTTCCAGATAGGTGTCGAGTTTGGGATC
Organism: Odoribacter sp. N15.MGS-14; assembly: GCF_000980245.1. Classification (NCBI taxonomy): domain Bacteria; kingdom Pseudomonadati; phylum Bacteroidota; class Bacteroidia; order Bacteroidales; family Odoribacteraceae; genus Odoribacter; species Odoribacter sp. N15.MGS-14. The sequence continues at coordinate 1,030 of NZ_LARE01000016.1, read as the reverse complement.
GGAAGGCCGCGGGGCTTTCACTGTAATGATCTGTCCGGCCGGATCAATCAGTAAAAAACGGGGGATGGCCGATATACCGTATCTTTTGCATAAATCCGACCGCATTCCCCGGTCCGCAATGAACTGTCTCCAAGCCGGCCGATCTTCCTTTACCTTTTTTTTCCAACTTCCGATCTCATGGTCCACAGAGATACTGATAAATTCGATATTGAGATTGTCTTTGTATTGCCGGTATTTCTTTTCCATAAAGGGAATCTGCTGACAACAAGGCCCACACCAGGTGGCCCAGATATCGATGTACAACAATTTCCCCTTGAAGTCGGACAATCTGTAGATTTTCCCGTTTTCATCTTTCATTTCAAAATCAGGAGCTGTAGTCCCACTCCCTAAGGCCCGGATCTCTTTGTATTTGTTACCGATCTCTTCTATCGCAACGGAATCGGTTGAACATTGCAGGAAAGTCTTGTAAATCTCTTCCAGTTTGTCGTTTCCTCCGGAATTGAAATACCGGTAGGCTATACGGTTGACAAAATAATTAGCCACCCGTTCGTTACTGATCAACTTCCGGGCCCACTCCATATAGGCAGCGGCATTTAATTCTGTATTGGCACGGGAATCCTGCTGTACAGCCATTTCCCAACGGATTCTGCCGTCTACCAACCCCGGATACCCCGTGATATCCTGATCTTTTTCCCTTTCCAGCCAGGCTTCGTCATTCAGATCCAGCCCCCGGTTAAAAGCGACGTAATCGGGATCCTGATCCATAGCCACCTTGTTGATTTCCCGGACAGCCCAGCAATACCGTTGTTTCAGATTCAGCATGGAGGAATACAGGTCGTTACGCAGATAGGTGATGACGGCTTTATCTTCCTGGAGAGCCGCTTTGTCGAGTAATCCGCTCAATTCTTTTTCCATCTCTTCCACGGCAGCGGCATGTTCTTTGAAGGAAACGGCAGCTAACTCTTCCATCGGCCATGTCCGGAATCCGTTCCGTTTCATATAATGAGTCAGGTAGTGGTTCAATTCTTTG